>CASFUI010000095.1 GCA_949297565.1 uncultured Eubacteriales bacterium | reverse complement strand
TTTCATCATAAAAATATTTTGAAAAATTCTCGGCAGTAGGACGGAAATCTGTTTCAATCAGACGAAATCCCTCCTCGTTTAACGCCTCGACCGTCTTCTGCCTTAAAGTGTCCTTTTCGTAAATCAATGCGTGGTCAAGGTAATACGCCAATTCCCTTAAATCTTTTTTCAAGTCGCCGAAATCTGTAATCATTCCGCGAAGCTGACCGCTTTCTTCGAGTTCATTTCTTTTTATTTCCACTTCTACATGCCAGCGGTGACCGTGAATATTAGAACATTTCCCGTTGTAACCGTATAAAAAATGCGCCGAGTCAAAATCTGCCGATGTCTTTAATTTATACATAATAACCCTCAAAAAAAGCAGACTCACAAGGAGTCTGCTCATATAATCACAAATATTTTATAATATGCTTTAGCCCTGGTTTTATTTATAGACAGGATGGTACAAACGAACTGTCTTGTATATTTGATTTTGTTTATTATCTGCTTCTTGAATTATTTAATCTTAGCTTTATAATTCAAAAACCAACATTATTTTATTAGCTATTTAACAGAATGTCAATGACTTTTTAAATTCACGCTGTTAAGATGTAACAGTTCAGCCCGCGCCATTCGCAAATCCGGCTCAATGCTCCTTACATGACCATTCTGTCACCGTCATTTTAATAACAGCAACTCCGTTTACCATGTGCTCGTCAAACTCCCACTCAATTTTATCCGAATAATGAGACATAATGGCTCTCAAACCTCTTACTTTGTCATTGTAGTCATCAACCAGCTCTATTTTCCCACTGCCTGTTATGCTCTGATACATATAAGTATACTCGCAGGCTGTTTCGCCGCTGACAAGCTCATGTTTAGTGTCAAGCTCAAAGCCGGCCAGCGGCTTATTTTTTATAAGCTCAATTTTCCTGCCCTCTTTTGCTCCGTGAAAATACAATACCAGCCCCTCATCCTCCTGCGCATATCCAAAATTAAGCGGAACAATATATACTCCTTCTTCGCATTTAAATCCAATACGGCAGCAATCGCATTTATCAAGTATTTCAAGCATTTTATTATAATCTGTTATCTCTCTGTCCTTCCTTCTCAAAATCTGTCTCCTTCTACCTGTCAATAAAATTAATTTTATAAAATCTGTTTTTTCCCATTTTTAAAACAGCTTCGTCTTTTAAAAACCCAATAGTTTTAATGTCGGTTACCTTTTCCGCGTTAATCTGCGCGCCTCCCTGAGCAAAAACGCGCCTCGCCTCACTTTTTGATTTGTATGCGCCTGAATTTACAAGCCAGTCAATAATCTGCTCTCCGGCAGGAAGATCAGAGCCTCTGTCCAGGTTAATTACCGGAGCATCGTCAGGAACCTGGTTTTTCTGAAAAACAGTCTTAAAATGCTGCTCCGCCTTGTCTGCCTCATCAGCTCCGCAGTACAGCTCTGTAATTTCATGCGCCAGAAGCATTTTGATATCGCGTGGATTTTCCCCGTTGTCCAGCCTCTGCTCAAGCTCCTTTACATCTCTTGGATGAACGTCGGTGCAGAGATTGTAATATTTGATTATAAGCTCATCCGGAATTTTCATTGTCTTTTCATAAATAACCTCCGGCTCTTCGCTTATGCCGATATAATTTCCGAGGCTCTTGCTCATTTTTTCAACTCCGTCTATCCCCTCCAGAAGCGGCATAAACAATGTAAGCTGTGGCTCAAGCCCGTAATCCCGCTGAATATTTCTCCCCAGAAGTATGTTGAAGGTCTGGTCTGTTCCCCCAAGCTCAATATCTGCCTTTATAGCAACAGAATCATACGCCTGCATCAAAGGGTAGAAAAATTCGTGCAGTGACAGCGGAAGATGATTTGTATACCTGTTGTTAAAATCATCTCTTTCCATAATTCTGGCTACGGTACATTTTGACGCCAGCTCAATAACATCTCCAAAATTCATTTTTCCAAGCCACTCGCTGTTATAATAAACCTCCGTCCTGCTTCTGTCTATAATTTTAAAAATCTGCTCCATGTATGTATCTGCGTTTTTTTCAACCTCCTCTCTGCTAAGCTGTTTTCTCGTCTTTGATTTTCCGCTGGGGTCGCCAATCATCCCTGTGTAATCTCCTATAATAATGACTGCCTGGTGTCCCATTTCCTGAAGCTGACGTATTTTTCTCAGCACCACAGAATGCCCTATATGAATATCAGGCGCCGACGGGTCAAGCCCCAGCTTTATCCGCAGCGGTCTTCCCTCCTTTTTTGCGTCCGTCAGTTTTTTTCTGATTTCAGATACATCAGTATGCTGGGCAACTCCCTTGAGCATAATCTCAATCTGATTTTCAACTTCATTTTCTAAACACATAGTCTGCCTCCGTTTCCGCGGGCTTTACACCGCAAATTAATTTTTATTTTGAGAGAGCAACAAAAAATCCGCCTGCGGAATTTCCTGTATAATGAAAAAAGCTGCACCCGACATGCTATATGTCCGATGCAGCTATAAAATAAATAACGCAGCTATATGTCAATCTGTCGTCTACATTTTATTTATGCACAGACATATAAGACCTATCGGCTCATAACTGTGCATTCAAAGCTCAAGTTACAAGCAGATACGTCTGTAATAATAGCTGTATAAATAAAGTGTAGACTTAAAATTCTGATTCATTATATATTCTCCCAAATTTTTTATGATATTAACATTGTTTTTCTTTATTGTCAAATATTTTTTAGAAAATCTTGTTTTACGTCAGGACAATTTTTTTTGAAGAGCAGCGTTTGCTGCATTTTTCATTGCTCCGGACTACAAAACATTTACTGAAAACTCTGCTTGAAATACTCGAATATCCATATGCTTACCCCTTTGATTGAATTATAACAAGCAGTTACATACCTTTCAAGTATGCAACTGCATTTAATATATGTATTTGATATTTTATTATTACGCAGATATACTTTAAACAAGGAGGTATGAACATGACAGCAGAAGATGTTATAAAGAGTTTTTTTGATGATTCACTGAACACCGCCGAAATAGAAACATACGCCAATATACTTTTTCAAGAAGCAATTCGCATCGGCGTAGAAATGAACAACCACTACCATACACCTGAGGAACTCCGTGAAATAATGAGTCGGTTGACCGGGAAAAAAGTTGATGACACTTTTCGCTTATTTCCACCTTTTTACACTGACTTCGGAAAGAACATTACAATCGGAAAAAATGTTTTTATTAATTCCGGTTGTCATTTTCAAGATCAGAGCGGCATTGAAATTGGAGACGGTGTGTTAATCGGCCATAATGTCGTATTGGCGACAATCAATCATGCCATTGCCCCGAGCGAAAAACGGAAAAATTATTATGCCCCCATCAAAATCGGCAACAATGTATGGATAGGATCAAATACAACAGTTTTACCCGGGGTTACGATTGGAGAATGGTCGGTAATTGCAGCTGGTACGGTGGTTACAAAAGATGTACCGCCATATACAGTTGTGGGAGGTGTTCCTGCGAGAGTGCTAAAAAAAGTAATCGAATAACGGAGGTATACAAAATGAAAGTATTGGCTATTAACGGCAGTGCAAGAAAAAACGGTAATACTGATATTCTTATCAATCGTATATTAGAAAAATTAAATGACGCAGGGATTGAATCGGAAAGCGTTCAGTTTGCGGATAATATCGTTGCACCATGCAAAGCGTGCTTTGCCTGTGGTGGAGAAGAAAATTGTATTCACCAAAGAGACATTTTTCATGATTTATTTGAAAAGATGAAAGGAGCAGACGGAATTATCCTCGGCTCTCCGGTTTACTCTGCTAATGTATCTGCAAATATGCAGGCTTTTTTAGAACGTGCAGCCGTTGTTTGCGATATGAATCCCGGCCTGCTCACACATAAAGTCGGGGCTTGTGTTGTGTCAGGACGACGTGGCGGCGCATTAAATACAGTTGATACGATGAACCACTTTTTTCTCAACCATGAAATGTTCATAGTTGGAAGCACATATTGGAATATGGCTTACGGTCAAATGCCGGGAGATGTCTTAAAAGACCAAGAAGCCTTATCAAATATGGATAACCTTGCAGAAAACATGATTTGGCTTCTAAAAAAGATTAAACAGGAGGAACAAAAATGAAAAGGCTTGGAACTATTTTTCTTTTGCTTACGATTTTATTTGCTACCGCTTGTAACACAGTCACAGAAGAAACACAAACAAATATGCCGTCGGGCAGCCAAAATACCGAAATTACAGGAGAAAACAACACAATGGAAAACAATATTTTAATTCCTGATAACGCTGCGCAAGTCGGAGTATTCAACTTTGAAACCCATACCGTACTGCTGAACAGCGGCTATCAAATGCCTATTATGGGGCTTGGCACTTACAGCCTTTCTGATGAAGAATGTTATAACTCTGTTACCGCCCTGCTTGAGGCTGGCGGCAGATTAATTGACACGGCATATATGTATCACAATGAAGCCGCTGTCGGCAGAGCTATACGGGACTCCGATGTGCCAAGGGAAGATATTTTTTTAATAACGAAACTCTATCCAAGCCAATTTGGAAATGCTGAAGCTGCCATCGAAGAAGCCCTTGAAAAAATAGATATTAGCTATATTGATATGATGTTGCTGCACCATCCCGGAAGCGGTGATGTAGAAGCCTATCTTGCAATGGAACAGGCGGTAAGTAAGGGTAAAATCCGTTCTATCGGTTTATCTAATTGGTATATAGAAGAACTGGAAGAATTTTTGCCACAAGTTAATATCACACCTGCACTGATACAAAATGAAATCCACCCATACTATCAAGAAAATGATGTGATTCCATATATTCAGGAGCTCGGCATTGTAGTGCAGGGGTGGTATCCTTTCGGCGGCAGAGGATATACGGCTGAACTTCTTAACAATGAAGTAGTTTCAGAGATTGCCGAGGCACATGGTGTAACTTCGGCACAGGTGATTTTGCGGTGGAATCTGCAAAAAAGCGTTGTGGTAATTCCCGGTTCGGGCAATCCCGAACATATCAGGGAAAACCTTGATTTGTTCTCCTTTGAACTCACCGAAGACGATATGAACAGGATTAACGCCCTTGACAGAAACGAAAAGCATGATTGGTATTAAATATCATATCACTGTTTCAGTATTAAATATACAAAAAACAGCCGCTTTATGCTTACATAAAACGGCTGCTTTTTGTATTTTATACACTTAGCTTAAAGCCTTAGTGCAGATTACTCAATAATAGTAGCAACAGCACCTGAACCTACTGTACGTCCACCTTCACGAATAGCGAAACGTAAGCCCTGCTCCATAGCTACTCTATGGATAAGCTCAACTGTCATCTCTACGTTATCGCCAGGCATGCACATCTCTGTACCTGCTGGGAGCTCGCAAATACCAGTAACGTCTGTTGTTCTGAAGTAGAACTGTGGTCTGTAGTTGTTGAAGAATGGTGTATGACGGCCACCCTCGTCCTTTGTAAGAACGTAAACCTGAGCTGTAAACTTCTTGTGTGGTGTAACTGAACCTGGCTTGCAGAGAACCTGTCCTCTTTCGATTTCATCTCTCTGAACACCTCTTAAGAGAGCACCAATGTTATCACCTGGCATAGCCTCATCAAGGAGCTTACGGAACATCTCGATACCTGTAACAACAACCTTACGTGTCTCATCAGAAATACCAACGATTTCAACTTCCTCGTTTACCTTAAGGACACCTCTCTCTACTCTACCTGTAGCAACTGTACCACGACCTGTAATAGAGAAAACGTCCTCAACAGGCATAAGGAATGGCTTGTCTGTCTCTCTCTGTGGGTCTGGAACATACTCATCAATAGTATGCATAAGCTCCAAAATCTTATCGCCCCACTCGCTGTTAGGATCCTCAAGAGCCTTAAGAGCTGATCCCTGGATGATTGGTGTATCATCGCCCGGGAAACCGTACTCGTTAAGGAGCTCTCTGATTTCCATATCAACAAGCTCAAGAAGCTCTGGATCGTCAACCATATCACACTTGTTCATGAATACAACAACATAAGGAACGCCTACCTGACGAGCAAGAAGGATATGCTCTCTTGTCTGAGCCATAACACCGTCAGTAGCAGCAACAACAAGGATAGCAGCATCCATCTGAGCTGCACCTGTAATCATGTTCTTAACGTAGTCAGCATGACCTGGGCAGTCAACGTGTGCATAATGTCTCTTCTCTGTCTCGTACTCAACGTGAGCAGTAGAAATTGTGATACCTCTTTCTCTCTCCTCTGGTGCCTTATCAATATTCTCGAAAGCAACAGCCTCACCTGTACCAAGTCTCTCATGAAGAGTCTTTGTGATTGCAGCTGTAAGTGTAGTCTTACCATGATCTACGTGTCCAATAGTACCAATGTTACAATGTGGTTTGGTTCTTTCAAATTTAGCCTTTGCCATTGTTTAAAATCCTCCTTAAAATATAACCTAATTGGTTTTCTCATAGCTGACATCTATTATATTTCATTTTGAAATATTTTTCAACTATATTTTTATTTTATAATTACTTGCCTTTTGCAGCAATAACCTTCTCCTGAACTGACTTTGGAGCCTGCTCATACTTATCAAAGAACATAGAGTAGTTACCGCGTCCCTGTGTCTTAGAACGAAGGTCTGTTGCATATCCGAACATTTCTGAAAGCGGAACATATGCCTTAACCATCTTTCCGCCGCTTATATCTTCCATGCCCTCGATGCGTCCTCTACGTGAGTTAATGTCGCCGATAACATCACCCATATACTCTTCCGGCATTGTAACCTCAACCTTCATAATAGGCTCAAGAAGTGCCGGGTCAGCCTTAGCCATAGCATCCTTGAACGCCATAGAGCCGGCAATATGGAATGCCATTTCTGAAGAATCGACTTCATGATATGAGCCGTCGTATACTGTAGCTTTAACTCCAAGTACAGGGAAGCCTGCAAGAATACCTGCCTGAGCTGCCTCCTCAATACCTTCGCCGACAGCCGGAATATATTCCTTAGGAATAGCACCGCCGACTACCTCTGAATTGAAGATAAACTGCTCTTCACCGTTAGGATCCATAGGCTCAAAGCGTACCTTACAGTGACCATACTGACCACGTCCGCCTGACTGCTTAGCATACTTGCTGTCAACATCAACAGCCTTTG
>CASFUI010000094.1 GCA_949297565.1 uncultured Eubacteriales bacterium | reverse complement strand
CAGATATTTTTAAAATCATCTGCACCGCGCCGCTTTTTTATTATTTTATCCCTTTAAGTGAAATCCCCTCCAATTATACGTTTAGCCCCACATTGGCTCGCCGTTACATTTCAATAAATATTAAATTATCTTCTCCTTCTCGAATATGCCTGTGAAATCAGCACATATGCCGCACAAAGCACTGCAACCGCCATAACTGATACCAGCGGAATAATTACTCTCAAGCTTGTATCACCTGTGCCAGGCGTATTATCTGCTGTATCTGTTGTTACGGTATTATCATCATTAACCTGTGAAACATACATATCAAAAGCGTTATCAATATATGCGCTGCTCTTGGCAACTGCATCAAGCATCGCCTCGGCCTCGGCAGAAGTCATGTTAAGTCTGTTATTGTCAACCGCGAAGCCCGGTCCGTATGTAAGATACTCTCTGAAACGAGCGTTTGTATATAAGTTCCCGCTCATATCTCCGTAACCTTCATCTACAACCGCATCACATAGATAACAGCTTATAAATATTGTGGATGCATCTGCTCCCCACGGACGCGCAAGGCGGTATGAATCTGCCGCAACGCCCGCTTCCTTGAGAAAACGGCAGCCTGCAAATACAAGACCGTAAGGTATATTATCGTATGTTCTGGCAGCCGTATAGCAGCCGTCTGCCTTCTTGTCTGTATATCTCGCAACAATATCACAATCATCAAAAACTGCTGAGCCTGAGCCGTAAATAAAATCTACATTACCTGTTATATAGCATTTGTAGAAATACTGCTTTGTCTGCTCATAATTTCCGCTCTCATCCTTAACTCTTGAATCTACAAGCAGTGTATCCTGATAGCCGAGAAGCTTAAGATTTACACAGATAACCTCATCTGCCACAATAGCAAGTGCGTCAGCCTGCTCATCGCTGCCGTTAGTATAATTATAGCTGTTTTCTATTGTGAGATTCTCCATTGTGAAATAATCAGCTGTCGAATCTACATAAAATGCGTTTCTGTCCCACATACCCGTAGCAGTTCCGTCTGCGACAGCCACTGACTTGTAAATTCTTGTGAGTTCCTTATCCTCACCGAGAATACTGATATGAGGAGCAGTAACAGTAACTCTCTCATTGTAATCACCGTTCTTTACGAAAATTACAACCTGTTCAGCGTTGTCCGCGGCAACAGAATCAACCGCAGCCTGAACAGTCTTGTATACAGGAATTCCGTCAACCTCTGTTCCGTCTGTTCCCGTAAATGCTGCATCAACTGTAATGTCCAAATCCTTTAAATATACAAAATTCAATGTCATTCTTGTAGCATTTGCGTCAGCGCTCTCTCTGAACAAAAGCTCATACTCATTTCTTCCCTCGTCAAGAGGCACATCAAAGCTGAACTCTCCACCGGCAGCCACATTAACCGAAGCTGCTGTCTGTTCATCCAGCACAAGCTCCATAATTCCCGCACGGTCAACCGTACCTTTAACAGATGCCTTGTCTGTAAACACTGTGTCGTTGGATTTGTCGGTAATTGTAATTTTTGCCGCCTCATCCTCATACAGATAATTTGCATCTGCTCTGTCTGTATTCGTAAGCACCTGAACTGTAGTTGAAGGATTGCTGGTATTAGCTGTTGCCGTATTTTCTGCAACTAAATAATAGAAGTATGTCTCAAACTCATCAAGCGTCTCTGTGTATGTTCCTACACCTGCTGCAAAGCTGCCTGCAAGCTCAAACTCGCCTGTGCTGACATTTTTTCTGTACAAATTATACTTATCAGCATTAGCCACATCTGTCCATGTAAGCGTTACGACATTCTCATCGCTGCTTCCTGTAAGTACAGGTACTTCCAAAGGCGTAACATATGAAATTGACTGTGTCTCAAAGGCGCTTGCCTCGCTTGAGCTGTCGCCTGACTTTGCGTATATCTTAAATTTATATGCTCCATCCCCTTCAGGTGAATATGAAAACTCCTCCGTCTTTGATGTTCCGGCAATCTTATACTCGCCGCCATCCTTAGCTGCCATTACAATATACTGAACATTTCCGACGCCGCCCTCAGCCGTCCATGCCAGATCAATGGTCATTCTGTCATCTGAAACCTGAGACTTTGTGACAGATGTGACAACAGGTGCAACACCCTTCGCTATATAATAGTCATTCTGGTCATATAAAACCCAGCCCTCGCTGTCGATAAGCTTTAAATTAGTAATCTCGACACTGGCTGCCGAAACCGCAATACCGTACTGAACCGGTTTGTCAGCTCCAAGCGCTTCATACGCATCCTGAAGTGTAAACGGCGAATCGGCATTTGTTGCGAGAACAGTTCCGTTTGCAGCCGTCGTCACCATAACTGCTGTTCCGTCCGCATTCTTTGTGTATGCCAGATTATATGTAGTGCCGTTTTCAATATCAATATCTGATGCCTTAGGGTTTCCTCCGTTAGTTGTTCCCCCTGCAGTTGTAAAATTATGCTGTGTCGCTTTGTTTTTATTTGCCTGAAGGAAAGATGCCGTCATCTTAGAACTGCCGACCTTATCAGCCGAAGCAGCAAACTGACCAACCGCAATACCCTGCTTGTCTGTACCGCTGTTAATACCATACATAGCTACATCTGCCGATACGGTACAGTTCAAATTCGTTGCCGGAAACAAAAGATAGTCAACCGTCTTTCCCGAACGAATATCTCCCTTGTTTGCAGAGCCGTTTCTGTCGCTCACAAGCCTGAGTACATTTCCCTCTGCGCTCTGGCTGAACGTAAATGACGCGTCATAATCAGCATCGTAATCCGAGCTCTTTGAAAACTCAGGAATAAGCTCACCAGTCGCGGAATCATATACAACCTTCTTTACAGCTTCGCCCAAATCATCGGTGTACTCTGTTGTAATCTTTAAATCCTCAACCGTAACCTTGTTGCCGTCTGTGGCAAAAATTCCTACTGTGGTATGCTCCAGACCTGTTGAGCCCATACCTTTTCTTTCTCTAATCAGATCAGTAAACTCCGCGTCTGCTGCAACAGTGCAATAAACCGAATCCTTTGAAAATTCCAGCTTTACATATACAGACTGATAATCCGCAATCTTTGCGACTCCTGATGCACCGCCGTGCCTGCCGACTCTAATTTCCCCCTTTGAGTAATCCCAGTAAACACCCGCTGCGAAGTCCGTATCCTCTATGCCGTTTTTAGCGATAAGACCGACAAACCCCGATGTATTTGCAGCATCAGGCGTAACCTTAGCCACCACTGTCGTGTTTCCTTTGGCGCTGAAATACGTATAAAAAAAGTCATCCTTTTTTGTATCCTTGCCGAACACAGTTCCTGCTCCGTTTACAGTGAACACTCCGTTATCCTGCGTATAGCTGCCGCCTGTATTGCTTCCTACATTGGCTGTTTTTACCACTGTAGCAAGCGGATTTTCAGGTTCCGCTTCTTCAGCCTTGGCTACCATCGTCTTACCGGTATAAAGCTGAATTCCGCTTATTGCCAGAACTGAGGCCAAAGCCACACTAACCACTCTTTTAAAAAGTGATTTTTTAATCATTCCTGTTCTCCTCCTAACTTTTTTAATGTAATAATGATTTTACTTTATTACAACCTCCCTTACACCGCTACCTCTTTTTCGGGGAACTTGGACTTGATTACAGTTTTTTTTAGGTATATAATATAAAAATATTACAACTGTACAAAAAAAGCTGTTATTATTTTTATTAAAAATGCTCATTTTTTGTCGAAAGGTGAATACAAATGTCAACTCCTTCACGTTTTGAAATATCTGTTCAGACTCACAGAGCTAATTTTTCCATGTATAATTTTCACGCTCATTCCTGGTATGAAATTTTCTGGCTGAAAAAAGGAAAATGCAATTTTTATATGGACGATAAGGCTTATTTAATGAATTCCGGTGATATTGCGGTTATACCTCCTGAATTAAAGCACAAAACAGCATATATTGGCGAGGCAAACGAAAGACTGTGCATTGAATTTACCGAAGATTTTATACAGCCGTTATTCGCGTCGCTTGGAAAACAGACTGTATCAGACCATCTGTTTACCGTACTCCTCCCGAAGCTCGAAAACACCGCGGTAATTAATTCTCTGGTAAAGAGTATGACAATAGAAAAGCAAACTGACGACTGTCTTTGCAAATCATTTTTGTCGGTATATTTTCAGGAATTTCTTCTAAGGCTTATGAGAACTTATATCCCGGCAGATGGACAAACCATAGAGTCATTTAATTCCAACAATACAATACAGCTAGCCGTCGCTTACATAGACAATAATTTTCAGAGTAAAATTACTCTGCATGATATTGCGGACAAATTCCACCTAAACGCATCATATTTTTCCAAGCGTTTTAAAACCGTGCATGGCATAGGCTTTAAGGAATACCTTAACAATCTGCGCATAACACACTCGGAAAAGCTTCTCTTGGAAACCAAAAAGAGCATCACCGAAATAGCATTTGAATGCGGCTTTGAAAACAGCAACTATTTCGGGGATGCCTTCCGCGGCAAAAACGGCGTTTCCCCAACGGAATACAGAAAAGTCAAAGGAAATATACGCTAATAAAAATTTTTCTTGACCTTTACGCTTTCCGCATGATAATATACTCCAAAAGGGAGTAGTTCGCATCCGTTTACGGATGTTGTGTTGTTCGTCATCACGCTGCATTGAGATGCGGCCGGACAGTACACGTAAGGCAACAAGACTTTTATTGCAGTCGGTGCAGTAAAGGTCTTTTTTTATTTATTAGGAATTATTATTTATACGCAGATTTCGTATAAAATTTTAAATATAGTTTCCGATAATAAATAAAATGCCTCAGCCCGAAGCATTCTATATTTTATACCACTTTAAGATTGGAGGATTTTTTATGAAAGATTTCTGGAATTGTTCCGCCGACGAAACACTGAAGCATTTCGGTACAACCGCAGCGGGCTTAAGCGATTCGGAAGTACTTCGCATCCGCGGGGAAAAGGGTGAAAATGCCCTTATGGAACAGCAGCCCCCAAGCATTGTAAAAGTATTTTTCAGCCAGTTCTGCGACCTGTTAATCGTGATTCTCATTATAGCCGCGATTATCTCTATGTTTTCCGGCAACGCAGAGAGCACGATAGTTATTCTGCTGGTGCTCATCATGAACGCCATTCTCGGAACTGTACAGCACGTCAAGGCGCAGCGTTCTCTTGACAGTCTCAAGCAGCTCTCTTCGCCAAGCGCAAAAGTTATGAGAAACGGCCAGAAGGTGGAAGTGCCTTCAAAGGATATTGTTCCCGGAGACCTCGTTCTTCTGGAAGCCGGAGACTTAATTGTAGCTGACGGCAGAATTCTGAACAGCTATTCTCTCCAGGTAAACGAGAGCGCTCTTACAGGCGAATCAACAAACGTAGATAAATTTGACAAAGTACTCGACAGCAATACTCCTCTCGCTGACAGAATCAACATGGTTTATTCGGGAAGTCTTGTCACCTACGGAAGAGCCGAGGTGCTTGTCACAGCTACAGGTATGGAGACAGAGCTCGGAAAGATTGCAGGACTCATGAACGCAGTTAAAGAACGCAAAACTCCGCTTCAGGTCAGTCTCGACCAGTTCAGCCAGAAACTCGCAATTATGATTATGATTATAAGCGCGGCTGTATTTGCTCTCTGTATCTACAGAAAAATGCCGCTCCTTGACTCAATGATGTTTGCGGTTGCACTCGCGGTTGCCGCAATTCCTGAAGCTTTAAGCTCAATCGTCACAATTGTGCAGGCTATGGGAACTCAGAAAATGGCAAAGGAAAACGCCATTATAAAGGAACTTAAAGCTGTAGAAAGTCTGGGCTGTGTGTCTGTAATATGTTCAGACAAGACAGGTACTCTCACACAGAATAAAATGACAGTCCAGAAAGTCTACATTGATTTTAAGGAGCTGCTTCCTACACAGCTTGAGCTTGACAATCCTCTGCACCGCTATCTTCTGTATGACGCAGTGCTGACAAACGACTCAAGTCTGGTTGACGGAAAGGGTATAGGAGACCCTACTGAATACGCTCTCCTTGAAATGTTCAGAAATATTCCTGTTCCAAACTCGGGTTCAAAAGAGAGCACGCCGTTTACAGAGGATCATATCAGAAAATACATGACTCGACTTGAGGAAGTGCCTTTCGACTCGAACAGAAAGCTTATGAGTACAAAGTACAACATACATCAGACTCCTACCGTACTTACAAAGGGGGCTGTTGATGTTCTTCTCGACAGATGTACTCTTATTCAGACCTCAGACGGCATACGGCCTATAACAGAAGATGACCGCGCGGCTGTCAGAAAACAGAACGAAGCATTTTCAATGGAAGGACTCAGAGTTCTCGCATTTGCATACAAGGAATGCGATGAGCCTCTCACTCTCGAATGCGAGAACAACTTTATATTTACAGGTCTTGTTGCAATGATGGACCCGCCTCGTCCGGAGGCTATAAAGGCCGTAGCAGACGCAAAGCATGCAGGAATTCTTCCTGTCATGATTACAGGCGACCACAAGATTACAGCCACCGCTATCGCTAAGACTATCGGTATTTTTAAGCCGGGCGACATTGCCGTAACCGGAAGCGAGCTAGACGCAATGAGCGATGAAGAGCTTGACAGTAAATTGGAACATATTTCCGTATACGCCAGAGTATCCCCTGAAAACAAAATCAGGATTGTAGAGGCATGGCAGCGAAAAGGAAAAATTGTTTCTATGACGGGCGACGGCGTAAACGACGCACCTGCTCTTAAAAAAGCAGACATCGGCGTTGCTATGGGCATAACGGGAACAGAGGTATCAAAAGACGCCTCTGCCATGATACTGGCTGACGACAATTTTGCCACTATCATAAAGGCTGTTATAAACGGACGAAACGTGTACCGCAATATAAAAAATGCTATTTTATTCCTGCTATCGGGAAATATGGCTGCAATACTCGCCGTTCTTTATACCTCCATCGCAGGGCTTCCTGTTCCGTTTGCTCCCGTACACCTTTTGTTCATCAACCTGCTGACCGATTCACTTCCTGCGATTGCAATCGGAATGGAGCCTACGGACGAATCGCTTTTGGACGAAAAGCCAAGAGACCCTTCAAAGGGAATACTGAGCCGTTCGTTCCTCGGACGCATTTTCGGTCAGGGTGCTTTGATTGCTGTCGTTGTAATGACAGCTTATTATCTCGGCTATAATGACCCTATGCCTAATCCGGCTCTTGCGGCCACAATGGCATTCGCTACGCTTACGCTTGCTCGTCTGTTCCACGGCTTTAACTGCCGAACAAGCAAGCCTATCGCCAAAGCCGGATTATTTTCAAATATATACAGTGTAGGCGCATTTTTGGCAGGCGTCTGTCTGCTGGCACTGGTACTGTGTGTTCCTTTCCTGGAAAAGCTGTTTACCGTTACGCCTCTCACAGGCATTCATATATTACAGATTATTGTTCTGGCATTTGTGCCTACTCTGACAATTCAGATTATAAAGTCAATTATGTATATCGTTAAAAAGAATAACTGACATAACTAAAAGTAAAGGGCGTACCGATTTTCTCTCGGTACGCCCTTTACTTTTAGTCAGGTGTTTTAAATATTATCCCGCAAAAATCTGCGTCCAATACAGAGTGTTTCCGTTCCGGTAGCAGCCTATCCCAATATAAGAATATTCCGGTGTAAGAATATTCATTCTATGCCCTGGCGAATCCATCCATGCATTCATCACCGCCTCAGGCGTGGCATAACCATAGGCGATGTTTTCTCCCGCTCTAAAATATCCCATATTTATAACATATGTAAGCGGATTGGAACCGTCCGGGCGCACATGCTCAAATCGAGACACCAATTCGCTGCTTCTGACTGCCGCATAGGAATGCAGCTGTGTCACGCCGGTGAGCGGCGAAAGCCCCTCTTTGCTTCGTTCCTGATTGACAAGGTCTACTACTGCCTGCACAAAGTCATCAGTATTTTCCAAACGCGGAAGGCTTTGCACCTCGGTGTAACCGCAGCGGAGGCAGGTTTTCTCCTGCTGTCCCTCGGAAGAGACCGTAGGCTCCTTTACTGTAACCCACTCCCCAAAATCATGTCCCAAAGCATCTGTATAATTGTCAGTGTACTGTTCTCCGCAGGAACAGATATAAACAGTATATCCTCCTGATGTACAGTCTGGCTCAATCGTATCGACTGTATAAGCATGAACGTGTTGAGCGTAAGTCTGGCTGTCGGATTGAGACTCACCTGTATCAGAAACGCTTTCCTGATTTTCTCCAGTTTCAGCAGAAGCTGTGTCATTTGTCCCAGGCTCTTGAGCGTCCTGCACAGAGTCTTTGGCTGCCTGTGCGGTATCTTGTGATTTGCTCTCTTCAGCAGAGCTTTGTCCGACTACTACGCTTCCGCTTTGTAAAACATCGTCAGATACTTTCTTGGTCCCACATGCCGCCAGCGATAATACCAGAAATAAGACAGTAAAAACAGTTGCAAATAGCCTTTTCATAAAACACCTCTTTTCTATGAAACTTATTGTGAAGCAGCTTGTCTGCTATTACAGGTTTGCTCCTCAGTCCCGCATGGATCAGCCTTGCCGGCGCTGTTACCATAGTTTCTCCCTGTAAGAATACTCGCCTCTGTAATTCGACGCGTTGTACTCCGGATACTTGTAAGGCTCATATACATTTTCTTTCGGATTGTCATCCTGTGTGTAAATGTACATTGAATTATAGTCCCATGTGACAATCTCATCGCGGCCGTCACCGTAAAGATTTACAGCCTCGGCACACATTGTCGGATGTCCATCGTCAGGAAATTTTACAACCTGAACTCCATTTCCGTCAATCAAACCTCCGCGCTCTGTATCGGCATTCAGAAGAATAAAATCCTGTCCGTCTCCCGTCCAGTTTACAGGAGTAAGCAGATTGCCGTTAAGTTCATTTTCCATTTCCCAGCGCTCATTTCCCTCGCTGTCGTAAAAATATATAATTCCCTGATGTCCCCAGAAGTTTACGACAACCATCTCGTAGCCCGGCTCATCAGGACAATAATTTGCGATACTTACACGCTGAGCGTGTCCTATTCCGTCTTTCTTTAAAAGGTTGCCCTCAAAATCACTGATTATAAAGCCCTCTTTTCCGGCAACACACGCAAAATACTTCTTTCCCTTATTAGGGCCCGACATAAACTGCCCCGGAACTATCTCGTCAATATGGTCCTCGTTTACCGGCATTGTCCAAAGCTTTTTGCCGTGGCAGTCAAGCATATTATATCCCACAAGCAGCTCATCGTGGCCGTCTCCGTTTATATCAATCGCAAACGGAAAATGCCCTGTATTCTTGTCACTCTGAAAATGCCACATAACCTCAAGATTGTCGTTCAAAGCATACACTCTGCAATAACGGTCCTTAATAAGAATATCACGAGGCTTGTCCAGACCCCTGAAATTACATATTCTCATGCCGTCCGGATTGATACGGTCAAATGCATAGGTCTTATCAGGCACTCCAATAATCGTTCCGTCCTCCTCACTTGTCGAGTACGGCGTCTTTGCGCGTTTTTTGACAGCTCCCGTTCTTCCGTCAAGTATAAGCACCTCAAAATTCTTTGCTGTGATTACCTCATCAAAGCCGTCGCCGTCAATATCATATATCTGCATCGGCATATCCGCTGAAATTGTGCCAAGCTCCGTATTATCGGTAGGCTCTCCGTGCTGCCACAAAATATTTCCGTCCAAATCAAACGCTGTTAGACAGCTTATTGTACCGTACGCGTCACGGTTTACAAGTTTTTGTCACTGAGCCATAACCATTTGATACTCGCTGTTGCCGAGCAGATGACCAAACCTTAACTGTCTGCCCGAGCCGAAATTTTTCAGATTAAGTTTCTTGACCAGCTTCATCTTAGGATATTTCTTCTGCGCCTCGTCGCACTGTCTCCTGTAATCCTGTTCTGCCTCTTTTATCTTCTCAACAGTGTTTTCGCCTGCAAATACCCTTACTGAGCCGAACTGTGCAGGAATTGTTGCCGTAATTGCAATCTTTCCTCCCTGCTTTGCATAATCAGTATCAATCTCGAAATATTTTACACCGTCAACCTCACACACAACATGGCTGCCTGACACTGCCGCCTTCATTGTATATGTGTCATCGCAGTTATATTCAAACGGCACGCTCGCAAGCACCTCTATCTCCTCTTTATGGCGGTATTCGAGCTTAAGCTGCTGCTCCTCAAATATAAGCACGAGAAGATTAGTTGAATTTTGGCAGCAAAAACCTATTCCGGCGTTTCCCCATTTTGTGGTAAACATGCGCAGGCTTACCTCAAGCTCATAATCCCTCCAGAAACGATTTCCGCTTGTCAGCATCGGAAATGTTCTGTGCGGTTTATCATTTCGTATACGCATCTGCTCCATAAAATGCTTTCCGTTATACTCGGTGATTATCCAAGATGCCCCCTGACCGTTGTAGGTATGGTTGCACACCGGGTCATACCATTTGCCGTAATACCCCGGATAATGTATAAAGTGATACTCGCCCATAGCAGAATGATTTCTGTCATATGGAAATTCCCCTATCGGAAAATCCATAAAATCTTCATTCAATAATGAAATATTTCCCATAATTTTCCTCATTTCTGCGCTGCTTTGTGAACATTGCAGGTCTGTGAAGTCAGCGCAGACACAAACTTGCAAATAAAAGAATCAACAAATTCTCTACGCATATTATCTTCCGACACAAAATAATTTTCCACAATAATACTGTCAAAATTAAAATGTATTACAGTTTTTTTATACAGTTACATGCCCTTCTCAGACTTATTTTCCCATCATACTTTGTTTGCCTAATCACTGTAAACTGATGTTATACCGAGATATTCTTCAAGGCACAGCCCGCTGTTATAGACCTTTTCAGCCAGTTCCTTTCCGAGATAGCGAAGATGCCACGGCTCATACATATAACCTGTTATGCTCTCTTTGCCCTTAGGATAGCGTATAATAAATCCGTACTCCTGAGCATGCTGTTCAAGCCATTTACTCTCAGGCGTATATGCAAATGACTCGTCAATTGTATTCAAGTCAAAGCACAGACCTGTCTGATGCTCCGAATAGCCTGCCCTTGCGGAATAAGTATCAGCCTCTTCCTTTCCGTCACGCTCAACATAGTTGTTATAGAGCCAATACTGCGTATTATATGAGCGGAAGCCCGAAGATATATATAAATTAAGACCTTCCGCTGCCGCCGCGCTCTGCATCTCATAAAACGCGTCCATAACCGTATCGTCAATTTTTCCGGGATTATAGTCTGACGGAAGCGAATATGTCTTGTTGGCGATAAGAATTCCGTTTACATAAGAAACACCGTCAATAAGGCGTATCTCATAGCCGCGCGCCGAAACACCTGTCACCTCTCCGTCCTGATTTGCTCCGCCGCCTGCTTCTGTTCCTGAGTCTGAGTTTTCACTTTCCGAGCTGCTATCGCCGTTCTCGCCAGAATTTGCATCTGCCGGGGAGCTGTTTTCGTTCTGCCCATTTTCATTATCTTGCTGTTCACTATCTGTCTGAAGCTGACTTTCCTTTATATCAGGATTTTCAGACGCACTTCTGCTTTTTCCTCCTCCGGCGACCGCCACAACTCCGATAATCCCGGCAGCCGCGACAATAAAAGCCACAACTGCCAGAACTGCGTTGCGCTGCGCTTTTCTTCTCCTTCTCATTCGTGCGGATGATTTCCTTTTATCCATATACATTTCATCCTTTCATTTTTCTATTATGATTTTAATGTATGTTCAAATGTGAAAGAAACGCTTTTGTTCTCTCATTCTGAGGGTTGTCAATAACGGCCTCGGCGCTTCCCTGTTCAACTATGAGTCCGCCGTCCATGAATATCACTCTGTCTGCAACCTTTCTGGCAAAATCAATCTCATGCGTGACAATTACCATTGTCATCCTGTCCGCTGCCAAGTCCTTTAAAACCTTCAGAATGCCCGCCGTTATCTCCGGGTCCAGCGCCGAAGTCGGCTCATCAAAGAACAACACCTGAGGGTTCATTGCGAGCGCTCTCGCAATCGCAACTCTCTGCTGCTGTCCTCCGGAAAGCTGGCTGGGATAGCTGTCCTCCTTGCTCTCCAACCCAACCTTTTTTAACAGAGCTCTTGCAGTGGCAACAGCCTCCTCGCGGCTTTTTCCCTGTACATGAACAGGCGCGTCCGTAATATTTTTAAGCACTGTATAATGAGGAAAAAGATTAAAGTTCTGAAATACAAGCCCGAACTGACTTTTTACCTCCAACAGTTCTCTCTTTCCCACATATGATGACTTTTCGTCCGGCTCGTTTGACGTTGCATACTTCCCTCCGTAACAAAGAGTCCCCTTATCCATTGTCTCAAGCAGCGTCGCACAGCGAAGAAGCGTTGACTTGCCTGAGCCTGACGGACCTATTACAGCGACAACCTCACCCTTGTTTACCTCGAGCGAAATGCCTTTAAGAACTTCAAGCCCGCCAAAACTTTTTTGTACGTTTTTCATTTCCAAAAGCTTCATATATTTATTCCCCGTTCCGAAGCGTTCTAAAAGTTCCGCCTCTAGTATTTCATTTTTTTCTCAAGAAGTTCCATCACATATGCCACTATAAAATTAAAGATATAGTAGAACAGACCGGCTACAAAAAGCGGCATAATACTTGTCTGTGCCGCAGCTATCTGTTTTGCCAGCGTAAACATTTCAGTGTATGCGAGCGCAAAGGCAAGCGATGTATCCTTTACGAGTGTAATCACCTCATTCGTGACAGGCGGAAGCACTATTTTCACCATCTGCGGAAAAATAATCCGACCGAAAGTCTGTGCCCTTGAATAGCCAAGCACTGAAGCCGCCTCATACTGCCCCTTAGGAACGGCCTCGATGCCCGAACGGTAAATTTCAGCGAAATATGCCGCATAATTCAAAGAAAAACCGATAATCACCGCGTAAAAACGGTAACTGTTTGACAGCGACATTCCAAACAAATAATACGGCCCGAAAAACACAACCAAAAGCTGAAGCATAAGAGGAGTTCCGCGCATAATTGAAATATAAATACGCGCAAGCCAGTTAAGAACTCTGAATTTTGAGCGCCTTACAAAGGTTATCAAAAGTCCCAGCGGGAGTGAGAATATAAGCGTCAGCACAAATATCGCGAGTGACGCGAGCATTCCGGAGCCAAGCTGACTTAAAATATCCGCAAGCCTAACAAAAACGCTTTCCGTCTCCTTCTGTGTATCCTCTGACTTCATAACCTCGTCTGTTCCCGGCTCACCGAGACATGCCGAATCCTCAAGTCCCCATTTTTGAACTATCGCATCAAATGTTCCGTCCGCGAGCATTTCATTTAAAGTCTCCTGCACCTGATTGCGAAGCTGTATATTTCCTTTCTTAAAACCTATACCGTAAGCTTCGGTCGATAAATGTTCATCCAAAATTATAAATTCGCTGCCCCTGGATTCAACCTCATACTTTGCAACGCCTATATCCATACATATAGCATCAGCCGAGCCTGCATCGAGGTTAAGAAAAGCACTGTTGTAATCTCCCACCTGCTGCAGCGACTTAAAGCTTGCAGCAAGCACAATGTTTTCCTCTGTCGCGTCCTCTCCCGTCAGCGCAGCAAGCGCCGATGAATCCGACTGAACAATAACATTCTTTCCCGCGAGCTCCGAGAGCTTTGTTATGCCTGAACTCTTCTTTACAACCACAACCTGTGAATTGTCAACGTATGCGGAGCTCCATGTGTAGTCGCTCTCACGCCCGTCCATCGTAAAACCGTTCCAGATACAGTCGATCATGCCGGAGTTTAACTCCATATCCTTGCTCTGCCATTCAATAGGCTGTTTTACAAGCTTCCAGCCGTTGCGCTCACAGACCTCCGCCGCCAAATCCAAATCAAACCCGACATATTCTCCGCTGTCGTCCTTATAGCCATACGGCGGAAACTCCGCATCAAATCCTACTGTAAATGTATCGCCGCTGTTCTTAGCCGAATTGTCCTGTGTTGTCTTTCCTGCGCATCCGACAAGCACTCCCGCTGCGGCTGCCGTCAATGCTACCGCCAACATAAGTTTTCTAAGTATCTTTTTCAACTCCGTTCCTCCCTTGCCCGTCTGCCGGGCTGCTATCATTCGCGATTTTAAACAAAGAGTTCGATTGTGAACTCTCTCGCGAGAATAAAAACGGCTGTGACAGTTTTTGTTCTGCCACAGCCTTCCGCCTAAATCTCAAGTCCTGTCACCTAATGCCTTTTTAGCCTCATCATACGAATCCATATGTATATATATGTCACATTTCGCATTCTTCGCATTACTGAGAAACTTAAATAAGCCCGAATGCGTCTTCCACTTTTCACAATATGAAATATTATTCTTCCGTAAGACCTTTTCTATTTTCTTGCATTCTTCAGGTGATACATCAGAACGCAGAACTCGCTCATTCGTACCAAATTCTGCCATAATAAAACGCCTCTTTCTCATTTATTGTTTATAAATAATAACATATTTACGTAAAAAAATCCATACAACAATGAATAATTATATTAGGCAATTTCAGTAAATACGTCCTAAAATCATGCACGCAGCTTTAAGAACCGCAATATCTTCAATAATATGAATAAACTTTCTGCCGCATACCGGCAGTTAAGACACCTCAACCGGCATACGGCAGATTATATAAATTTTATATTCTGTTTCCCTCGGCGGCAAAAGGCTTACTCTACTTTATAAATCCAGCCTTCCGGAGCCTCAATCGTACCCATCTGAATTCCTGTAAGAGTATCGTAAAGCTTCTGAATTGTAGGACCCATCTTCTCCATGCCGCTTGGCAGGCAGATTTCCTCGCCGTGATTTACAATCTTGCCGACAGGCGATATAACGGCAGCTGTGCCGCAAAGACCACACTCGGCAAAATCCTTAACCTCATCGAACAATACCTCTCTCTCCTCAACCTCAAGACCGAGATATTCCTTGGCAACATGTACAAGCGAACGACGTGTAATAGAAGGAAGAATGCTGTCTGACTTAGGTGTTACAACCTTGCCGTCCTTTGTAATAAACAGGAAGTTTGCACCGCCTGTCTCCTCAACCTTAGTTCTTGTAGCAGGGTCAAGATACATATTTTCAGCATAACCCTCCTCGTGAGCAGTCACGATAGCATGAAGGCTCATTGCGTAGTTCAGACCTGCCTTAATATGACCTGTTCCGTGAGGCGCAGCTCTGTCAAAATCCGATACCTTGATTGTGAGAGGCTTTGCGCCGCCCTTAAAATACGGGCCTACCGGAGTAACAAATACTCTGAACTGATACTCGTCAGCAGGCTTTACGCCTATAACAGGGTTGCTGCCGAACATGTACGGACGAATATAAAGCGTAGCGCCTGAGCCATACGGAGGTACCCATGCGTCATTTTCCTTTACAACCTTTGCAACCGCTTCAACAAACTTATCTTCAGGATAAACAGGCATCTCAAGTCTGCGGCATGAGTTTGCCATTCTCTCAGCATTCATATCCGGACGGAAAATAACAACATGACCGTCCTGTGTGGTATATGCTTTCATTCCCTCGAAACATGTCTGAGCATACTGAAGCACGCCTGCACACTCGCTGATTACAACCTTATCATCATCTGTAATGACGCCGTCATCCCACGCTCCGTCCTTGTAATTTGCAACAAATCTCTTGTCTGTCTTTATGTAACCAAAACCGAGATTTGACCAGTCAAGATTTTTCTTCTCCATCTTCATTACTTCCTTTCTTTTAATATAAGCGCCGTTCAAAGCACTTATATAGTAAAATTCTTAAACGTATTTTAATACTACAATATACTAAAGTCAACTATGTATATCAGGTCGGATGTATATATTAAATCAAATATATCAATCTCCATATCTGAGCGATTTATCGCCATGAAGAGATGATAAACACGCGCAGGCGGTTTCTCATCTGCCAGAAGAGTTCAGTCTACTCTCTGTCAAGTACCGACTGGTAAAATGCCGCATAGTCCTCGCGCTTGTCCGCGGTAAACGCGATAGCTGCTCTCGGATGCTGATTTTGCTGTCCCGTAAGCATATACTGGACATCGCATCCCCATACGACTCCTGATTTTTTGAGCGGCAGAATACGGTTTTCTATGAATTTTAAGACAGGATTCAGGCTGTACTTAGGATTGCGAAGGAAACCCAGAAGCAGCTCCATAAAGCAGTTCCCGGCTCCACGTCCCATTCCGCTCACAGTCGCGTCAAGATAACTCACACCGAAAGTGCATGCCTCGATAGTATTCGCAAACGCAAGCTGCTGGTTATTGTGAGCATGTATTCCTACCTTTTTGCCTGCCGCCTCCGCAACCTTTAAGTACTTTTCTGCATATCTTCTTATCTGCTCCGGATACAGCGAGCCATAGCTGTCAACAAGATAAATCACGTCTGCCCTGCTCTCCGAGAGAAGTTTGAGCGCCAAATCAAGTTCGCTCTCCTGGGCTGTCGAAATGGCCATAATATTGACAGTAGTCTCGTAGCCCAAATCCGCGCAGTAATTAATCATCTCTACCGCTGCCGGAATTGTGTTTACATATGTCGCGATACGTATCATATCAATCACGCTGTCTTTTTTCGGAATTATATCCTTTTTGTAATCCGTTCTTCCGACGTCTGCCATAACGGATATTTTTAAATCCGTATCATTGTCGCCCACAATATCTCTTATATCCTGCTCGTCACAGAATTTCCATTTTCCGAAGCCGTTCACGTCGAAAAGCTCCTTCGACGCCTTATATCCGAACTCCATATAATCAACGCCTGCGGCGACATTAGTTTTGTACAAATCCCTTACAAAATCATCATCAAAATAAAAGTTATTTACAAGACCTCCGTCTCTGATTGTACAATCAACCACCTTAATATCCGGTCTGAAGGATATTAATTCTCCCTTTTGCTCCATTGCTGCTCCTCCGTATTTTTTCACTTTAAAGTGTTAAACTCACATAATTATATCATATATACCGCAGATGTCAAAGCATTTCATATGCGGCAGCTCTTGCCCCTATTTTTGAAGCATGGAAGTCATGATTTTCAGCATATCCTTTATACCGCCCAGATACTCCTCTGCGTTATTATATTTTTTCTTTGTTACACGCCATACAAACTGCGGCTGTGCCCCGCTTAACAATTTCATCGCTCCGCCGAAACAGTCTATAAAATCAGAAATAGCTTCGGTTTTAATCTCCGCCTTAGGATACATTTTCATGACAGTCCGGTAACACGGCGACACGCCGCCTTCCTCAAGACCGCCCTTCATCTCGATAATTCCTATTTTGTGCGCCATAGACTTGATAAGAGCGATGTTTAAAAGATTTTGAGCCGGAACGCTAAGCGAGCCATATCGATCGACAAGCTCATCTTTCATATCGGAGAGCTCCTCCTCGCTCTCAATCGCGGCTATTCGCTTGTAAATATCAAGCTTCTGATATTCGCTCTTTATATATGAAGAAGGAATATAGGCATCCACGGACAAATCCACATTTGTCTCAAACGCATAATCATTCCTGATGCCCTTAAGGTCATTTACTGCCTCATTGAGCATTTTGCAGTACAAATCATACCCTACTGCCGCCATATGGCCATGCTGGCTCTTTCCGAGCACGTTTCCCGCGCCTCTTATCTCCAAATCCTTCATCGCAATCTTAAATCCCGAACCGAAATCAGAAAACTCCCTGATTGCCGAAAGCCTCTTTTCTGCGACCTCAGTGAGCATTCTGTCGCGCCTGTACAGAAGAAAAGCATACGCCGTTCTGCTGCTTCTTCCCACCCTTCCACGAAGCTGGTATAACTGCGAAAGACCGAATTTGTCGGCATCCTCAATAATCATTGTATTTACATTTGAAATATCCATGCCGGTCTCGATTATTGTCGTTGATATGAGAACATCAATATCACCGTTAATAAAATCGACCATAATCCTTTCGAGCTCGCGCTTATCCATCTGACCGTGAGCAAAAGCTATATTGGCCTGCGGCACAAGCTCCTGTATATGAGCCGCCGCCTCGTCAATGCTGCGCACGCGATTATATACATAATACACCTGTCCGCCTCTTGCCATTTCACGGTTTATGGCCTCACGTATCATCTCATCATTGTGTTCTGTGACAAATGTCTGTATTGGAACTCTGTCCACCGGAGGCTCTTCAAGCACACTCATATCTCTTATTCCTACAAGGCTCATATGGAGAGTTCGAGGAATCGGTGTTGCGCTGAGTGTGAGCACATCAATATTATTTTTGAGTTTTTTTATTTTTTCCTTATGAGCAACGCCGAAACGCTGCTCCTCATCTATAATCAGAAGTCCCAAATCCTTAAACTCAACATCCTTTGAGAGCAGTCTGTGTGTACCTATAACCACATCGACAAAACCTTTTTTTAAATCCGCAAGAGTCTCCTTTATCTCTTTGTTAGTTCTAAAGCTCGACAACTGCGCAACCTTGACCGGAAAATTCTTCATTCTGTGCTCAAATGTATTAAAGTGCTGCTGGGCAAGAATTGTCGTAGGCACAAGATACGCGACCTGCTTGCCCTCCTGAACTGCCTTGAATGCCGCGCGTATAGCGACCTCTGTCTTTCCGTAGCCGACATCGCCGCATATCAGTCTGTCCATTATTCGTGTACTTTCCATATCGCGCTTGGTATCCTCAATAGCGCTCAGCTGGTCAGGCGTCTCCTCGTAAGGAAACATTTCCTCAAACTCCTTCTGCCATACCGTGTCAGGTCCGAAAGCGTATCCCTTCTGATTTTGACGGGCGGCATAGAGCTCGACTAAATCCTTTGCGACCTCCTCAACAGCTCCGTGCACCTTTGCCTTAGTTTTGCTCCACTCAATGCTTCCAAGTTTGTTAAGCTTAGGCTTCTTTTCCGTATCAGCCGCAGCGTATTTCTGCAGACGGTCAAGCTGTGTCGCAAGAACATACAGATTACTGTTTCCGGCATACTCGATTTTTACATAATCCTTCTCTACTCCCTCAACGGTAATTTTTTCAATACCCTTGTAAATTCCCAGACCATGCGTCTCATGTACTACATAGTCTCCCACGCTCAGCTCGTTAAAACCGGCTATCGCCTTACCTTCATACTTTTTCTTATTCCTTTTCTTTCTTGTCCTGCTGGTGAAAATATCATTCTCGGTAATCACAACAAAGCGAATTAAAGGATACTCAAAACCTCTGTGTATATTTCCGTAGGTTACCATAACCGTTCCTGGAACAACTTCTCTGTCAAAATCTTCGCTGAAATAGCTCTCTGTCCCCAAATCAGCCAGATCCGAGACAATTCTTGCAGCTCTTGTCCTCGAATTGCACATAAGGATAACCCTGTACCCTGCGCGCTTATACTTTTTAATATCATCGGCAAGATATTCAAAGCTGTTGTTATAAGAGCTTATGCTTCTCGCGTCAATCCTTAAATAATCCGTCACCGTAATCATCTGCGGCTTATAGTCAAGCGCCGAAAGCAGCAAAAGTCTCTTTGTCCTAAGCACATCTGCCACCTCCGGAAGCGTCCGCATGAGCTTAGTCTGGCTGGGAAGAACATATCCGCCCTCAAGGCGGTTTTTCATGCTCTCCTCATACTCAAAAAATATAAGCTCCATTCGTTCCTGTATTCTGTTAGGCTCATCTAACACAAAAAGCGTGTCCTCCGCTGGAAAATATGACAAAAGTCCCTCTGTCTGCTCTGTAAAAGAATGTATAAATTTGCTGTAATCTCTTGTCCTCTCAAAATCCGCATACGCCCTTCTTAATCGGTTGCACGCTTCCATTTCCTGCTGGGACTGTTTTTTCTTTCCGGCGCCGAGTACCTTCAGCTGTTCGTTAAGCTCAGCTGCAACAGCCGCCATTCCGCCCTCTCTCTCTTCCTCTGAGAGTATCCACTCTGTCGCAGGAAACGCACTGTAACTCTCTGCTTTCTCCACAGAGCGCTGGCTTTCCACGTCAAAAAAACGTATTGAATCGATTTCATCATCCCACAATTCAATACGCACAGGTGTCTCATCTGTATGCGAAAATATATCTATAATCCCGCCTCTGACGGCGAACTGTCCCTGGCCCTCTACCATCGGAACTCTTGTATAGCCTGTTTCCACAAGCCTGCCGGCAAGCTCCTGTATGTCAACCACATCTCCGAGCTTAAAATAAATTGTATTGTCAATATATCTCTTAATCGGCATCAGCATATCCACACAGCCGTCAATAGTGGTAATCAGAGTCAGACCCCCGTCAGGCTTCTCACCCTGTCCCCTATCATCATTGCCGCCGCCCGCCATATCTGTTCCAAGCGTCTCTATTATTTTGTGTATACATCTGAGACGCTCTCCCACCAGCTGGCTTCCGTGCACGTCGGCGCTGTAAAATATAAAATCCTTTGCCGGATAGTACACACTCGACTTATCAAAAAATCTTGAATCCTGCTGCATTTCTCTGGCTTTCGTCTCATCGCTCGTTATAATTACACGAAACCGGTAATTCTGTGCCGCGGCATGTACCAGATGCAGCTTTTGAGTGTCAATACAACCGCTCACCATGACCGTTTTTCCGGTCTTAGAAAAATCCCGCTGCAGCTGCTCAATTCCCGCCAATTCCTGCAACGGACCGTAAAATGCTTTCATATTCAGTCTTAATCTCCGTTATATTTGTTCATACCGCTCTCAATACCCTCTGTTATTATGCACGATACCGCTTCACATGCCCGCTCTATACCATGCTCAACATCCTCAGCGACCTCCCCTGGAAACCTTGACAAAACCCAGTCCGCCAAATCCCAGCCCTTAGGCTTATCTCCAACACCGAACTTAATACGCTTAAACCTGTCGCTTCCGAGATGTGCGATAATACTCTTAACACCGTTGTG
>CASFUI010000093.1 GCA_949297565.1 uncultured Eubacteriales bacterium | reverse complement strand
GTCAAGAAATTCCCTAGTCACCTTCACACTTCCGTGAATGTTACAGTAAAGCCCCTTGCTTATAGAATACTCAACGCTTACCTCATCAATATTTTCCTTTCCGGCAGTCTTATACACAGCATCAAGCATGAGCAATACAACACTTCTTCTGTATGTCTCATTTCCTATTGATGTAGATGTTGTAATAAACTCAACGCTCTCAGGCTCTACAACAGCGTCTGATATTTCCTGAAGCGTTCCGTTTACCTTTACAAGTATTATACTGTTATTATAATCTTTCTGCGCTTCCTTTACTATCTGAGATAATATTTTCCCCATTCCTGAAACCCTTTCGACCTACTTTTCAAAAAACTTTAACGCATATTTTATACACTTTAAATCATATTCAAGCTCACTCATACGAGACTTGACGCTCTCATTTTCATGAAGCCTTAGTCCGTCTAAAACTCTTTTTGTCAGCTTTTCCTCGCGAAGAAGATATTTCATTAACGACTCATTTTTTTCAATGAGAGGCAGCCTTCCGTATCTGAAGAAAACCTCGCCGCGTATTTCTTCACTCTCGTAAGCTCTGCTATCAGCGCGGCTCTGTACGCACTCCATAATAACGTAAAACTGTCCGTCCTCCTCAAGCATTGTCTCCCTGAGCGTCTCATAACCGGAGGCGGCAAGATATACCCTGAACTCACGTATCTCAGACTGCGGCGACAAAATAAGCTGAGTATCAGCCGTTATCTTATCACTTCCCCGCTCTAAAATAGACTGCATAAGCCTGCCGCCCATACCGCAGATTGTTATAGTATCTGCCTCCTGCGGCATAAGCTTTTCCAGACCGCCTGACAGACGAAGCTCTATTTTGTCACTAACGCCATAGTATTTTATATTTTCCTCAGCTTTTTCCAGAGGTTTTCTCCGCACATCCATGGCAATAATTTTATCTGAAATATTATTCTTGGCAATATACACAGGCAGATACCCGTGGTCAGTCCCGATATCGGCAACCGTACCTCCCCGGTCAATCCAGTCAGCCACCTGTTTAAGGCGTCTTGACAGCTTAAATTCATTCATTTTTGCAGTATTTCCCTTAATCAAGATAATCCTTGAGCTTGCGGCTTCTGCTCGGATGTCTGAGTTTTCTTAAAGCCTTTGCCTCAATCTGACGTATACGCTCTCTTGTGACATTAAATTCTCTTCCGACTTCCTCAAGTGTTCTCGCTCTTCCGTCATCCATACCGAAACGGAGTCTTAAAACCTTCTGCTCCCTTTCTGTAAGCGTTCCGAGCACCTCAACAAGCTGCTCCTTGAGAAGAGTTGACGCTGCCGCTTCCGCCGGAACAGGAACATTGTCATCCTGAATAAAATCCCCCAGATGACTGTCTTCCTCCTCTCCTATCGGCGTTTCAAGCGAAACAGGTTCCTGTGAAATCTTCTGTATTTCGCGAACACGCTCAACAGGTATATCCATTGCATCAGCAATCTCCTCAGGCGAAGGCTCTCTGCCGAGCTCCTGAAGAAGCTGTCTTGAGACACGTACAAGTTTATTAATCGTCTCAACCATATGGACAGGAATTCTTATTGTTCTGGCCTGATCAGCTATCGCTCTCGTTATTGCCTGTCTAATCCACCATGTTGCATAGGTACTGAACTTGTACCCCTTTCTGTAATCGAACTTTTCAACAGCCTTTATAAGACCTAGATTACCCTCCTGTATCAAATCGAGAAACAGCATTCCGCGTCCTACATATCTCTTGGCAATGCTGACAACAAGTCTCAGATTTGCCTCCGCAAGACGTTTCTTTGCCTCCTCATCACCCTGTTCCATGCGCTTTGCGTATTCTATCTCCTCCTCGGCAGACAGAAGCGGAACCTTTCCTATCTCTTTAAGGTACATTCTCACCGGGTCCTCAAGTCCGACGCCATCCGGAACTGACAAATCAATTTTCTCGATATTTATTTCTTCTTCATCATCGAGAATTATTTCATCATCATCTTCCTCATCGTCCGACATTTTGACATCTACATTGTTTACCTCAAGAAACTCAAAAACCTTCTCCATTTTATCCGCTTCAAAATCGGTATCGAGAAAATAATTCATAATTTCCTGATAATCCAGAACATTTTTCTTTTTCTTTGCAAGCGCAAGAAGCCCCTTACACTTTTCATCAAACTTTGCTGCCATCTCCTGTGCAGCCAGTGCCTCTTCATTTTCAGCATCGCTGTTTTCTTCACTAACCACTCTGTCTGCCTCTTCACTTTCCGATGTCCTGCTCTTTTTTGAAACCACCCTTTTTGGAGAGTCTTTTTTTGCTGCAGAACTCTTATCCTCAGCCAAAACCGCCTCCTGCTCCAAAATTTCATCTGTTAAGTTTTCTTTTTTCTTTGCCATGAATATGGT
>CASFUI010000092.1 GCA_949297565.1 uncultured Eubacteriales bacterium | reverse complement strand
CAATGTATTCCATTCCTTTGTATACTCCGCGTCTCTCCTGGCAGAGCTTCATTATAGAGCCTACGTATTCGGTTGTCACCATAATCTCGGCGCTCACCACGGGCTCTTCCATATACGCTATCTCGGATGGGTCAGGCATATTTGTAGGGTTAGTCAGCTCTATAACCTCTCCGTTTGTCTTGTGCACCTTATAAATAACACCCGGTGCAGTTGTAACCAGGTCAAGGTTATACTCTCTCTCAAGTCTTTCCTGGATAACCTCAAGATGCAGAAGCCCAAGAAATCCGCATCGAAAACCGAATCCCAGAGCCACCGAAGTCTCAGGCTCAAACTGAAGCGATGCATCGTTTAACTGGAGCTTCTCAAGCGCGTCCCTCAAATCCTGATACTTAGCGCCGTCCGCAGGATAAAGGCCACAGTAAACCATAGGATTTACCTTCTTATAACCCGGAAGCGGCTCAGCGCATGGACGCTGATTGTCGGTAATAGTATCCCCGACACGGGTATCTGAGACATTTTTTATACTCGCCGTGATATATCCCACCATTCCCGCTGAGAGCTCATCACACGGTATAAACTGTCCGGCTCCGAAATATCCTACCTCTACAACCTCCTCTACTGCGCCTGTCGCCATCATTCTAATTTTTGTACCCTTCCTTACCGTTCCTTCTTTTATACGGCAAAAAACTATAACGCCCTTATACGCGTCATAAAGCGAATCAAAAATAAGCGCTGCCAGCGGCGCCTTAGGGTCTCCCTTAGGAGCAGGTATTTTTTTTACAATCTGCTCCAGCACTTCCTCTATATTAATTCCGTTTTTGGCAGAAATCCTCGGCGCGTCCTGCGCCTCAATGCCAATTACGTCTTCTATCTCGTCAATAACCCTCTGTGGATCGGCACTCGGCAAATCTATCTTGTTGATAACAGGAAAAACATCCAGGTCATGGTCCAGCGCCAGATATACGTTGGCAAGCGTCTGCGCTTCGATACCCTGTGCCGCATCCACTACAAGAATGGCGCCGTCGCAGGCTGCAAGAGCCCTTGAAACCTCATAGTTAAAATCGACATGTCCCGGTGTGTCAATCAGATTAAAGATATATTCCTGACCGTCCTTCGCCTTGTAAACAGTTCTGACCGTCTGCGCCTTTATTGTTATTCCGCGCTCCCTCTCCAGATCCATATTGTCGAGCACCTGCTCCTGCATCTCCCTGCTCGTCAAAAGGCCTGTCTTTTCAATAATTCTGTCGGCAAGCGTAGACTTGCCATGATCAATATGCGCAATTATGCAAAAATTTCTTATATTCTCCTGTTTCAATTTTATCCTCCAGTCTGAAACGTCTGTAATTTTAATCTGCGGTTACACAGTAAACACCTCGTAATTCCGCGCTTTTTAACTTTCGGTTTCGCTTAAATAATCGACAATTCCATCGGCTATCGCGGCTGCTGTCTCATCAAGCCCGTCCGTCACGAGCTTAATATCCTCGCTGTTAGTGATAAAACCGAGCTCAAGCACCGTACTTGCACATGAGCTGTAGGCGTTCACATAATAGTTCTCCTGCACATCAGCGATGCTTCCGTACTTTACCCCCCTGTCATTTGCCCCTGTGCCGTTCGTTATACTCTTTAGCAGCGACTCGGCCAGCTTTTGTGAATCTGCCGGCTTTTTGTTGTGTATCCACGCCTCTACTCCCTTAGCCGCCTGCTGCTCCGCTGAATTCATATGAATTGAAATCATTGCGTCAGCCTTCGCGTCGTTGCAGATTTTTGTTCTCTGTTCGTACGATACGTCAGTGTCTGACGTCCTCGTCATCACTACGTCTATACCGCTCTCCTCAAGCAGTTCCTTAACCCGCTGTGCTACTGAGAGCGTAAGATTTTTTTCTGTATAATTCTTCCGGCTGCTGCCGTAATCCTTTCCTCCGTGTCCTGCATCAATACAAACCACGTACTCTCCCGATAAAATATTGCCTTCACCCAAAGTCTCCTCAACACTTCCTGAACTCTGACCGTTTTCCGGCAGAGTATGCTCAGGCTGCGGAAGCGTCTCTTTCGCAACGCTGTTTCCGCCTGTTCCGGCGGCCTTTGATGAAGTTCCCGCAAAATCATTATATATCATAAATCCAAAAAGCACTATTGTAAGCAGTGTAACAGCGCCTATAATCTTGTCCCATCTTTTAGGCACACCGTCTTTTCTTCTTGCATTATTTCCCATAAACCAGCCTCCGCGCCGCTCTGTGTTTAAATACGCAGCAATATAACTCCAATTTCAGAGCATATATTTTTATTTTCTATAAGTCCGGTACAAATGTCAAGCAAATTTTTCTTGCGCAACATTACTGCGCCGGACACAGATTAAAATTCCTGCGCCCGGCGCCATACCGCATAAATACTATTTATGAATTTTTAACCATCTCTTTCTTGAGTCTTTTTATAATCTTCTTTTCAAGCCTTGAGATATACGACTGAGATATTCCGAGCATATCAGCGACCTCTTTCTGCGTCTTTTCCGCGCCGTCGCTGGAGCTTAATCCGTACCTTAAATCAACTATTGTGCGCTCCCTCTCCGAAAGCTTTCCTATCGCCTTATTTAATATCTTTCTCTCCGCCTCATCCTCTAAATCCTTGTATATAATATCCTCGTCTGTTCCCAGAATATCAGAAAGCAGAAGCTCATTTCCGTCCCAGTCGACATTGAGCGGCTCATCTATGGAAACCTCCGCCTTTGTTTTATTATTTCTTCTGAGATACATCAATATCTCATTTTCGATGCATCTTGAGGCATATGTCGCAAGCTTAATATTTTTCTCCGGATTATATGAATTGATTGCCTTTATCAGCCCAATCGTTCCAATGGAAATTAAATCTTCCACTCCCACTCCCGTATTATCAAATCTCTTTGCTATATATACCACAAGTCTCAGATTGTGTTCTATCAACGCCGATTTGGCATTCTTTTCATCCTCCGTGCCGAGCTTCGCGATTGCCTCAGCCTCAGCAGATGCCGCAAGCGGCGCCGGAAGTACATCCGAGCCGCCTATGTAGTGTACGTCTGACTGCTTTAACAGACAAAAATTTCTGAAATTCGGCACCACTTTAAACTGAAATCTATCTTCTACCGCAACCTTTAAAACCATAACAACCTCCGCATTTTTCTTAATCTCTCATTTTGAATTTCCATATTAAATTAAACCTTACGTTTAATTTTCCGATTTTTCTCTCTCATTTTTAACTTTTCCGCCCGCAATAACCGCGCTGTTTACAAGCACATCAAACTCATTATCCGATGAAAGCGCGGACCTGCTTAAGCCAATCAATGCATTTTCCTGTTTATAAACCTTTTTCCCTCTGTATATGTACATAGTATCTACCGTAATTACTTCCAACAGCCCATTCTCACACCCCAGTGAGCGATATGGAACCATGTGGTATTTGACTTTCGTGTTCACCTCTATGTCATTTAATATTATATCAATAATGCCGTCGTTCTCTCCCTGAGACAAAGCCTGCGCGTACACCACCGAAACCGGCTTTTTAAAAAGCGGGTCGGTCAGCACATTCCCCGTATCTATATATCCTTTAAGACGCACAGAGCTGCCAAGCAGAGTTAATTCGACAATGCACTGATGTTCACCGTATATTCCAAGCCGCCTTATCTGCATATAAATCAGAGCCAGAAGCCCCAGTGAAACCGCCGTAAAAAAAAGCAGTTTTTTGTCTGCAAGCAAAACCTCGCGTATCCAGTATCCCGCATATGTATAGTAGTAAACCATATATATGCCGCCAGCCAGCCCGAAGGTGACTGCGTACAGCACGGCAACACCCTTTATAATATCTTTAATATCACTCTTTCCGGCACATATTCTAATCATTAAAGTACTGATTAAAACATATGTACATATATGAACAATTCCTTTGATGCCTTTCGGCGCAATTACAGCCAGCACGGACCAGAGTGCTCCCAAAGTGGCAGATAGTAATATCCGTAAAAATGTAGCAGAAAATTTACAGATTTTTTTCGTACAGTAAAGCACAACTAAGTCCATAACCAGATTTATGCCGAAAAATACATCCAGATATATAACAATCCTTTTATCACCTCCTGACAAAAGCTATTATATTCATACCGCCATGCAAAATTTGTCAAATATGGTAGATGTTTTAAAAACTTTCCATGCTCGTATATGACAAAAAACGCCAAAAAACGGCTGAAAATACAGACACGCAATATCTGCATTTCAGCCGTTTATCGACGTATAATTTATTAAATTAAAAATATGCTTATTTTTTGTTTTTCTGCAAAAATGTAGGGATATTGATTCCCTTTTCCTTGATGCTGCTTGTAACCTGTCCCGGCTGCTTAAGCCCCGGAAGCGGAGCAACCGATGACTGTGATATTCCGGAATTTGTCGAATGTGCTCCTGTGGCAGCGGCCGTTGAAGCCCCCGGATATGTAAACGCCGGCTTTACAGACTGTCTAGGAGTCTGCACCTTTGCAGAGAAACCAGCCATAGCGTTGTTTACGTTGCTGTCCTCAAGTCCTGTTGCAATAACGGTAATAGTGGCTCTGTCCGTTGCGCTCTCATCATACATAGCGCCGAAAATAATATTCGCGTTATCTCCCGCAAGCTCCTGAACATAGCTCGCAGCCTCGTTAGCCTCAATAAGGCTTATATCGCCTGAAATATTGATGATAACATGCGTAGCGCCCTCTATTGTAGTCTCAAGAAGAGGACTTGTCACAGCCTGCTTTACAGCCTCAATCGCCTTGTCGTCTCCTGTCGCTGTACCTATACCTATATGTGCAACTCCCTTATCAACCATAACTGTCTTAACGTCTGCAAAGTCCAGATTGATAAGTCCCGGAACATTAATCAAATCGGTGATACCCTGAACTGCCTGCTGAAGCACCTCGTCCGCCTTCTTAAGCGCATCCGGAAACGTAGTTCTCCTGTCAACAATCTCAAGAAGCCTGTCGTTAGGGATAACAATAAGCGTGTCAACGCTCTCCTTGAGCTTCTCGATACCGCCGATGGCATTAGTCATACGCGTCTTTGCCTCAAACTTAAACGGCTTTGTCACAACGCCGACAGTAAGAATCCCCTTGTCCTTAGCAATCTTTGCAATCACAGGCGCAGCTCCTGTTCCTGTTCCGCCGCCCATGCCGCAGGTTACAAATACCATATCGGCACCGTCAATAGCCTGTGTAAGCTCCTCGACATTCTCCTCAGCAGCCTTCTGTCCAATCTCCGGCTGTGCGCCCGCACCAAGTCCTTTAGTGAGCTTCTCACCGATCTGAATGGTTGTAGGTGCCTTACATAACTGCAAAGCCTGTCCGTCAGTATTAATACCGATAAACTCCACACCGCCAATATTTTCATCTATCATTCTGTTGACCGCATTATTTCCTGCGCCGCCAACACCTACTACTATAATCTTTGCTGATGACTCTGAGTCATTTGTCATAATTTCTAACAAGGGTCCTTGCCTCCTTAACCTATTTGCACTACTGAATATAATATAAAATTTAGTTTAAAATATCAATACATTTTTCAATTTTCTTTGTTTTCTGTGTCAACCTTAAATATAATCGACGAATCGCTTCCGTCATAATCCGACAGATATAAGGTTCCGCTTAAATCCGCAATTTTGTCCTGCATTCTCTTCAGAGCATACAGCTTGTCCGTACTGTCATCTGCCTCTCCCAGAAGCACCTTGACATTTCCCATGTAAAGAGTCACGTTATACTGAGAATCAAAATATATTTTGTCAATATCAAGGCTGTATTTGTCAAATGCCTGAGTCATATCGAGTATATCGGTAAATATACTGTCATTTCCTACTTCAAGCTTTGAGCCGAGAACTATTGATGTAAACTTAAGCCCCTCAATTTCAGGCACCTGACTGTACTGAGCCGATGAACTCTCAACCACAATACCGTCCTTGTCGAAATACATATTGCAGCCCATATAATTTATATATCCGACTATCGCCTTCTCATAGACAATGACATTCATTTTGTCGGGCCACTCAACTTCCACGTCATATTTCTGCACAAACGGTATCTGCTTGTCCTTCTTTCCGAACAGTGTGTAAAATAATGCGTTAGGTGAACTGCTCCCAAAAATATACTGATTCAATTCTTCGTCCTTGTAGTGCCTGCTTCCCTCATAGGTTATGCTGCTTACTCTGAACAAAAACCAGCTGCCCGCTGCCGTAACCGCAAGCAGGCACACAGCCGCAAGCACTACAATTTTAATAACAGTACTGTGCTTAATTCTTTTTTTCATATCTCTTCTATTTCCGCTCCAAGCTCCCTGTAATTTCTGATAAGCTGCTCATAACCCCGATAGATATAAAACGGATTGGAAATACCGGAATCTCCCTCCGCACCAAGCGCGGCCACAAACAATGCGGCAGCCCCGCGCAGGTCCGTTCCTTTAATAGCACAGCCATGAAGCTTATCTACGCCTCTGACAACAGCCGTCTTTCCGTGAACGGAAATATCAGCTCCCATATCATTCAGAGGCTTTACAATTTTATATCTGTTCTCAAATATATTTTCCTCAAACAGCGTACACCCCTCTCCGACCGCCGCCACACTGAGAGTTACAGACTGCATATCAGTCGGAAATTCAGGATAAACACCTGTCTTTATACAGTTTAAATTACTTGGTCTGTCCGTCTGCCATACGCGTATACCATTATCCGTATTTTTATATTTCATGCCCATTCCTGTATATACGTCAAAAAATCCGCATGCATCAGACGCGCAACATCCGACAAGCTCGATATCCCCGCGTGTTACCGCTGCCGCTGCCATATATGTTCCCATTACTATCCTGTCAGGCGGAACTGTGTACACAACATCCGAGAGTGAATCGACGCCCTCTACCGTTATTTTATTTGTCCCCTCACCGCTTATTTTCGCGCCGCTCATCTTTAAATACCTGCATAAATGTTCTATTTCCGGCTCCCTTGCGGCATTTTCTATAACAGTTTTGCCTCGGGTTAAAACCGCTGCCATAACGGCGTTTTCGGTTGCCCCCACACTGGGAAATTTGAGATAAATATCACCCTCATGAAGATTAATCGCCGAAACCTCAATGCAGGAATCGCCGATAGACCATGACGCTCCCATGCGCTTAAACGCCTCAAGGTGAATATCAACCGGTCTCGCTCCGATGTCACAGCCTCCCGGCTTTGCAGCCGTAACGCTGCCAAACCTTGAAAGCATAGGTCCCATAAGCACAGAGGACGCTCTCAGCCTGCATGACATTGTATCATCTATCTTCCTCGAACACGCGTCTCTGCTGTCAATAATAAGAGTGCTTCCCTCACGGTTGACAACACAGCCAAGATATGTCAGGATTTCCTGCATAACAGCCACATCTGCAATATCCGGGCAATTTTCCAGAACACTTATGCCTGCATTTAAAAGACTCGCCGCCATAACCGGAAGACATGTATTCTTTGAGCCCTGTACACGCACACTCCCTCGCAGGCTTCGTCCGCCATGAACCAATAATTTTTCCAAAGAAAAAACCTCCGGAGATGCTATATACCATTATATGATTTACAAAAGACTTTGTGCATGACAAAACTCTGAAGCCGTTGTCCTTTCACCGTATACCATGCTCAGCTCTCCAGCCGTATTTTGCTGGAAACATTGAGCACCATTCCAACCTCCGCAAGCAAAATAACCTCCGATGAGCCTCCGTAGCTTATAAAGGGAAGCGATACACCGGTATTAGGTATAAAATTAGTAACTACGGCAATATTCAGCACCACCTGAACAGCTATATGCGCGAAGACTCCGGCTACAAGAAGCGTTCCGAACAGGTCTGGAGCGTTCTGTGCGACATGAGCAATTCTCCAAAGCATAAGACCGAATATCATAATCACGCATATTGCTCCGAACAGCCCCAGCTCCTCACATATAATCGAAAAAATCATATCGTTCTGTGATTCGGGAATATACCCCAGCTTCTGAAGACTCTTTCCGAGACCTTTTCCGAAAAGTCCGCCTGAGCCTATTGCATATAGAGCCTGCACGGTCTGAAAGCCCTTTCCCGTCGCGTAATTTTCAGGATTCAGCCACACCAGCAGACGATTAAGTCGAAAATTTTCCGTCATTTTGCCGGATTTGAGCATACTTGTAATCCATGTGTAAATCGCCGCTACTCCCGCTGCCAGGATACTGCACAGAAAGATATATATTTTGTAGCCCGGATAAGCGACAAAAGTCTGTACAAACGCAATCGCAAGGACAATAAGCGCACTGCTCATGTTGTTTGATATTACGTATATAAGCCCGGCCTGCACCCCTGCTGTCATTATACAAATCAAAATTACATATCGGAACTTTTTAAGCTTCGCCCCAAACGAGCACACGGCAGAGGACACCATTATTATAACGGCAATCTTTGACACATCAGCCGGCTGTATGCCTATGCCGCCGAATCTGATCCATCTCGTTGCTCCGTTTGCCTCGCTGCCGAAAGGAATAAGCGCAAGTATTAAGAGAAGCGCAGCAACAAAAATAGGCACGGCAAACCTGTGCCAGATATGATAATCAATCCTGTATGTTATGTACATCGCCACAAAACCGAGAATCATAAAAACAAGCTGCTTTTTGAAATAATACTCTGCGCTGCCGTATTTCATCTGGGCTGTGTATGAACTTGTACTATATATCATAATCAGTCCGAAACCCGCGATAAATATGGTTACGAAAAGCAGGCTGTAATCAAAATATCTTTTGACCGCTTTCTTTTTACCTCTATCCACACTATTCTCCATTCCGGAGCGACTTGTCGCGACGAGGCGACGCAAATATCAAATTTGCGTCTGCCATCATGGCTTATTTGTGACGCTCCGGCACAAATAGCCGATTGAAAAATCATCTCAACAGAGTGATTTTTCAATCTATTCTGCATTTCCGCATGCTGTTAAAGAGCATTTACATAATACTTAAACATTCTTCCACGCTGCTCATAGTTGTCAAACATTCCCCAGCTTGCGCAGGCGGGCGACAGAAGCACCGCGTCCCCCGGCTGTGCGTTCTTG
>CASFUI010000091.1 GCA_949297565.1 uncultured Eubacteriales bacterium | reverse complement strand
ATTATATATCTTGCACATGACTTAAAAACTCCTCTTACAAGTGTTATAGGCTATCTGACTCTTCTGCGAGACGAGCCGCAGATTTCGCCTGAGCTGCGCGCAAGATATACCGGAATTGCACTTGAAAAAGCAGAGCGCCTTGAAGAGCTTATAAATGAGTTTTTTGATATTACCCGCTTTAACCTGAATGCGCTGACCTTGGAGCCTGAACTCACCAATCTGACAATGATGCTTGAACAGATTGCGTATGAATTTAACCCTATCTTATCTGAAAAGAACCTGACAATTAATACAAATCTTGCGCCGAATGTAGAATTTTTCTGTGACAGAAATAAACTTGAACGCGTTTTTGACAATCTTTTGCGCAATGCCGTAAATTACAGCTACCGCGATACAGAAATTTATCTGTCTCTGGAAAAGATAAACGGAGGCGTGTGCATTATTGTAAGCAACCACGGAAAGACAATTCCAGCCGACAAGCTAAACCGCATATTTGAGCAGTTCTTCCGTCTTGACTCATCCCGCTCAACTTCCACCGGCGGCTCAGGACTTGGTCTTGCAATCTCAAAGGAAATTGTTGAGCTTCACGGCGGCATAATTCAGGCAGAGAGTGAAAATGAAACTATAAAGTTCACAATATTTCTGCCCGACAGAATTTAAAATGTCATAAAATTGTAAGAAATTAGTCACAGTTTTATAAGATTTTAATAACTATTTACGCAAACTTAAAATGTCCTGTTTTGATACACTTTCAGTATCAGAACAGGATATTTTTTAATCTAATAGGAAAGTTCTCTGAACTTCCTGTAGATTACAAATGCGCTATCCCGCTGAAAAAAGCGCGCAGCTTGTTCCTGCTGACTGAAAGGAGATTAATGTTATGTGCAAACTTGATAAAAAAACAAAAAATATTGCTGTTATTTTCGGAGGCTGTTCACCTGAGTACAGCGTTTCTTTAGAATCAGCCTCGGCGGTACTTAAAAATCTTGATACGAAAAGATACTCCGCTGTAATGGTTGGAATATCAAAAAAAGGAGACTGGTTTTACTATACCGGCACTACCTACGCCATACAAAATGACACATGGCTGGAAAGCGGTATGTGTACTCCTGCCGTTATCTCTCCAAACCGAAGCCGTCACGAGCTTATAGTCTTAGAAAACGAAGACGTAAGACGGATAGAACTTGACGCGGTACTTCCGGTACTCCACGGAAAAAACGGCGAGGACGGTACTGTACAGGGCATTGTGCAGGCAGCCGGGATTCCGCTTGCCGGCTGCGGTGTACTCTCCTCAGCCCTGTGTATGGATAAGGACCGCGCTCACAGACTGGCAGGCGCAGCAGGAGTGCATGTTCCGAAATCGCTTGTGCTAAACTCCGTCTCCGATTTAAAAATTGCCTATGAATTTGCCGAAACGGTTGGCTATCCCGTGTTTGTAAAACCTGTTAAAGCCGGCTCTTCTTACGGGATTACAAAAGTTCAGACAGAAAGCACCCTCGAGGATGCAATATGCGGCGCCTTTGAATATGACAATGAAGTAATTCTTGAAGAAAATATCAATGGCTTTGAAGTTGGGTGTGCAGTTCTAGGAACAAACTAACTCACGACAGGCGAGATAGATGAAATAGAATTGTCAAACGGATTTTTTGATTTTACGGAAAAATATACGCTTAAATCCTCAAAGATTTATGTACCTGCACGAATTTCTAAAGAAAAAGCTGAAGAAATCAAAATGACAGCCAAGCATATCTATAAGACACTGGGCTGTCAGGTATTTGCCCGCGTGGATATGTTTCTCACACCTGAAGGTGAAATTGTTTTCAACGAGATAAATACAATACCGGGATTTACAGAGCACAGCCGCTATCCCGGAATGATGAAAGCCGCAGGCTTCTCATTTAGGGAAATACTTACGCAGATTATAGAAAACAGTATTAAAGAATAACAAAATACAAAGACAGTCTGTGCTCAAAGAATTACCAACAATAACATAGGAGGACGACAATGAAAGAAATTTTACTATCACACAGCAAAATTTACAGCGGAAGCCTGATTTTGGTCAATTCAATATACAGCTTTTCACAGCATGCTCCTGACGTGCTGACCTCTGTCGGCAGACAAAAGGATATTCTAATGGAAAGACAGGCAGCGGTTTTGCTTGATAAGCTCATGAGCGAAATTAACGGCTGGGATTTTATTGTTCCTGTGAGCGGCTACCGGCCGTTTGATGAACAGCAGAAAATTTGGAATGACACAGTAAAAACAGATGGGATTGAATTTGCACGAAAGTATGTGGCATATCCGGGACACAGCGAACACCAGACCGGGCTTGCAATAGATTTGGGACTAAAACAGGAAAAAATTGATTTTATCTGCCCTGAATTTCCTTATCATGGAATATGCCAGAAATTTCGTGAGCTGGCGGCAGACTATGGTTTTATTGAACGCTATCCCTCTGGAAAAGAGGCAATTACAGGTATCGGACATGAGCCGTGGCATTTTAGGTATGTAGGCGCACCACATGCAAAAATCATAAAACAAAACAACCTTACTCTTGAGGAATATATGGATTTTATAAAAAAACACACCTACAACGACAACCCTTACATAATTTCAATCGGCAACCATAGCGTTCATATCTCATACTTAAATGCAGACAACATTTCCAGAACTATTTTAAATATTAACGAAAAATGTCCGTACAGCATTTCAGGAAATAATTCAGACGGTTTTATCATAACAGAATGGAGGCAGCTACATGAAAATCAGACAGACTCAGACAACAGACTCCGGTCACGCGCAGATGAGGAATACCTCACAGACTCACACCAAAAGCGGAGGGCTTGATGTATTCAGATTAATAGCTGCGGTCATGATTATTGCAATTCATACCTCACCCCTGGAAAACTTTAATCAAAATGCTGATTTCTTTCTGACACGCATACTCTCAAGAATTGCCGTTCCTTTCTTCTTTATGGTAACCGGTCAGTTTGTTGTATCAGATATAATACGCAAAAAATCAGGTCATGGAAAAAAGGATTTAACCGGCAGAAAAGATATTTCAGACTCCCAAAATATAAGAAAGCTGACTGCCTATATTAAAAAAATAGCTCTTATCTATTACGCCTCAATAATAATATATATTCCAATCGGTATTTACGCGGGACATTACAATAATTTATCTGCGGCGAAAATTTTAAAAATGCTGATTTTTGACGGAACCTTTTATCATCTGTGGTATTTCAGCGCATGCATTATCGGCTGCATTTTAATATTCACGCTCAGCCGTTTCATGTCCATTACGGCAATGACCGCTGTGTCTGCCGTGCTTTACATTATCGGCTTATTTGGGGACAGTTATTTCGGCGTTGTCAAAAACATTCCTGCAATAGAAACTGTTTATGAATGGCTTTTTAATATTTTCTCGTACACCCGCAACGGACTGTTTTTTGCACCGTTTTTTCTTTTAATGGGTGTATGGATGCGCAGGCTGCATCTTCGCATGAGACATAAAGCATGCATTTCAGGCTTTATAATATCCCTCTGTGCTATGACAGCGGAGGGCTTTGCACTCCATTTAAACCATATCCAGCGACATGACAGCATGTATTTCATGCTTATCCCGACAATGTTTTTCCTATATCAGCTCCTGCTGCAATGGCGTCTTTCTCAAAAACCTGCCTTCCGGCCTTTGTCCGCAATAGTATATGTAATTCATCCTGCCGTAATAATTGCCGTAAGAGATATTGCAAAGCCTCTGCATCTCAGCTCGATACTTGTTGAAAACAGCCTTGTTCACTTTCTGGCAGTTACACTGTTATCGTTTTTAACCGCATTTTTATTTGTTTATTTTATATCCGGCAGTTCCAATCCGTTTAAACACGGAAAAATCAAAATGCCACGAAATACTGAGTCTTTGGCGGTACACATGCCGTCAGACGACGGGCGTACAAGAGCATGGATTGAATTAGACAGAGCTGCGCTTGCAAAGAATGTTTACTTTTTGCAGTCGCTTATTCCAAACGGCGAGCTTATGCCGGCAGTAAAGGCAGACGCATATGGTCACGGAGCTGTGCTTATTTCAAAAGAGCTCAATAAACTCGGTATTAATTCCTTTTGCGTCGCATGTGTTGACGAAGCTGTCGAGCTGAGAAAAAACGGAATAAAAGGTGATATTTTAATTCTGGGCTATACCAGCCCTCACGACTTTTATCTGCTGCGGCGCTATAATCTGATACAGACAGTCGTTGATTATGAATACGCCTGCCGGTTAAATCAATACGGAAAAACGATACGTGTTCACTTAGGAATTGACACGGGAATGCACAGGCTTGGCATAAGAAGTGAAGATACAGACGAAATACTTAAATTTTTCAGCTTATCAGGAAACTCTCCGTCCGGATTTAAAAACCTGAAAACAGAAGGAATTTTCACACATCTCTCGGCAGACGACAGCTTATATCCCGCCCAACAGGCTTTTACGGCAAATCAGGTTTTGGAACTGAAAAAACTTATCGATACTCTTAAATCATACGGAATTGACATTCCCAAAGTACACCTGCTTTCAAGCTACGGACTTTTAAATTATCCACAGCTCGCGGGCGATTACGCACGCGTGGGAATTGCGCTGTACGGAGTTTTAAGTTCAAAAGATGACACTGAGCTGTGGCAGGACAGTCTTACTCCTGTGCTCTCACTCAAAGCCCGAATATCTTCTGTGCGCACACTACATAAAGGGGAATGTGCCGGCTACAGCATGGCTTTTACAGCTCACCGCGAAATGAAAATCGCAGCTCTCACAGTCGGCTACGCCGACGGACTTCCGCGAAATCTCTCTAACGGAGGCGGCTATGTGCTTATAAACGGAAAAAAAGCTCCCATTATTGGCCTTATCTGTATGGACCAGACTATAGTTGACGTAAGCGCCATAGAAGACGTTAAGGCAGGCGATATTGCCGTTATAATAGGAAAGTCGAAAGACATGACCATTAAAGCCGCTGAGCTTGCCGAAAACTCCGGAACAATAACAAACGAACTTTTAAGCAGGCTGGGAAAACGACTCAAACGAATTGCAGTTTAGCAGGCGGCTTCCCGGCTTGCCTTTTCCCGCAATACCTGCTATAATCCGCATGACTAAAATATATTTCAGGAGTAAGACAATATGAGATTTGTTATTCAGCGGGTAACCTCCGCGGATGTTTCAATAGACAATAAAACAGTCGGCTCAATAGGTCATGGCCTTTTAATCCTTTTTGGCGCCTGTGATACGGATACTGAAGAAATGCTTCCAAAATTTGCGGACAAGATTGTAAAGCTGCGCATCTTTGCAGACGCAGAGGGAAAAACCAATCTCTCAATTAACGACGTCGGAGGGGAGCTGCTTATAGTCAGCCAGTTTACGCTCTATGCGGACTGCCGTAAAGGAAACCGCCCCAGCTTTGTACATGCGGGCTCTCCGGACGCGGCTAACCTGCTTTACGAAAAATTTGTATCGCTGTGCCGTGAGCGCGTTCCAAAAGTGGAGACCGGCGTATTCGGCGCAGAGATGAAAGTCCGTCTTGAAAATGACGGACCTTTTACGGTGGTTATTGACAGCCGGGATTTTGAATAATGCTCAATCCAATACATTTTTATAAATTACGGCATAACGATAAAACCAAAAACCCCGCGGCAGTTTATGAATAACTAACTGCCACGGGGCTTTTACTGTCTGCATTACACAGACCTCTCATTGACTATTTTATTGAATAGGATTTTTCCTTCCTCTATATACTTATACGTATTGTTATCAAATTTGGTTACAAAACTCAAAAAATTTTTTCTACCATTCCCACCTTGTTATATAAAATCCTGTAAGCTCTTCTCTCGGTATCTTTCTTCCCCATGAAATCATACAGGCTTCATAATCTGCGTTGCACTCCGCCACGACAACATACTCGTCTGTCTTATCAATTACAAATACCGTATGCGAATTGTTATAAATAACTGCCTGGTCTCCTATGTGAATATTGTCATAATTAAGAAATCTGACAGCCGGAGTATCTTTTCCAAACACAAAATCACTGAGCATACTCGCAAATCCCCAGCACTGTGTACTCGTATCAACATACGGATAAGCCTCGCTTGACCGCCCGTTGTAGGTATTGCAGTACAGCTCCCCGAATATGGAGTGACAGCACGGCACATCGGTAACATTCAAATAGCTCATAGAGCCGCACCCCATGCTGTTCCAATATTTACCGTCGGGAAACATTGTCTTTAGCTCATCCAGCTTACTGTAAAAATAATCAAGCCACCCTTCAGGATAATCAAAATCAGCCGTTTCCTCAGGGTATGTATCAGGCTTCCATATTTCATCGTCAGGATCGGCATACTTTCTCCAATACTCTTCCGTGCCTTCCTCCGCCTTATATTGGACATTATCATCTTGAGTTTCAGCTTCATTATCAATATAGTTAGTCTCTGAATATTCCAATGTATCATCCACAACTCCGTCATCACTGTTCTGCTCTGATGGAAGCGTTTCCTCTTCTGCCTGTGCAGAATCTGAACTTTCTTCCGCCTGTGTACTGCCTAAAACATCCAAATCATTTTTCGCGGTTGAACTCCTAAACGCCCGGTTCTTGAATACACTCAGATAAAATATACACGCCACAAAGCACACTGCAAAACATACAGCAGCTATTTTTTATAACTTTTTGTTCTTCAAAATATATCACCTATTTAAAAATTTTCAAATACTATTTTATAATCTTACAAATTAATATACGAAGTCAACCAAAAAAAGTTTAAAAAGTGATATATTTTTTAAGATTTTAAAAAATCACAGCGAAATCAGCCTGAATTTCAGCCCTTTAACCCGATGAGAATCTCCTCAAGAGCGCTCTGACTGCTGGTATGACATCTTATGACATTGGCATTACATCTTTGAGCCTCTGCTAGAGCACACTTTACCATTTTGTGACAAACAGTATTGGTAAACAAAACTATCAAATCAGGGCTGCCGATTTGCTCCTTGAGATTGCTCTTCATTCTTGTAAATACCTTTGCCTTAAAATTATGCTTTTTACAAATATTCACATACTGCCTTTCCATTCTTTCATTTCCGCCAATAATACAAACCGACATATTTTACCCCGCTTTCACAAAAATTTTATTTACTCTGCCGCGAGCTGCTCTCCAAGTTTTTTGCATGCGGCAACAGCGTCGTCATCCGGCGCTTCGTTGCATACAACACCCTCGCCCCCTGCAATCTTTGCTCCTGAACTCTCAAGACGCGACGCCCAGTCTCTCATCCACTGACCGTCTCCCCAACCGTATGAGCCAAACAGCCCGATAATTTTTCCTGATGCAAATTTTTCAACCTCCGCTACAAACGGCTCCATTTCCGTTTCCTCAAGCTCCTCTGCCCCCATAGCCGGGCATCCCAGCGCAAACACCTCGTCATCCTTTAACTCTTCTGCGCTGATTGATGAAACCTCAACAACCTTTGCCTCTTTTCCTGCTTCCCTGATACCCTCGCCAACGGCATTTGCCATTGCCATAGTATTACCTGACTGTGACCAGTAAACCACCTTAATTTCGCTCATATTCATATTCCTTTCACTGATTAAATTTTTTATGTACCGCAGCATTACGCTGCGGTCACTGTACGGCCTCCGCAATATTCTTTATACTTACTCCCTGAGCCAGAAAGCGTATTATATTTTCTTTCGCCGCCTCAAAACTTTTAAACAGCCTGAATTTTTCATCAAGATTTTCATAGACCTTCCAATATCCTGTATACAGGCTGTTTTCCCCGTTATTGTTAAGATACCCTTCAACATCCTCAACAGGATAGCCCAGAAACAGCCCCATTTCATGAGGAAACTGTCTCTTGGTTTTCATATATCTCTGGTATCTGCTGCAGAAAATTTCCATAAGCATTTCTATATCTTCATCATCAACAGGCTCACGCTTGTATCCGGCTTCCATCATAAGCGCCTTTACACGCACATCAGAAAAATATCTTCTGAGCATTTCTGCCTTATACAGCAGCAATGTTGTTTTCTTCTTTCCATGAAATAAAATTTTCCATGTTATATTCATTTCGTTAAGCAGAGGGATAAGGTAATCCAAATGTTCATCGTGCACAATAAACAGATTGGATACTTTAAGTCCGCTTATAAACGGCGCACACTGCAATGCCATCTGAACTTCTATATCACTTAAGTCCATATTCCTGATGATTTCAAATACTTCATGACTCATATCAGCCTCCTTTTGCCAGTTATGCCTCTCTTGAGTTAGACATAACTAACTATTTGTTATATTATTATATTTCTATTTTTCCGTCAATACTTTTATTGATACATTTTTTCATACCCAAAGGAGTCTGATTGCAGACTTAGCACACTTCCGTACGGCTGCATAAACAGCTTAACTGCCTATTGTGCGGAATATTCAGTCACACGGATTATTTTTCAACAGGAAATAACATCGGAATTTATTGTTATATAAAAATAAAGGGGACTATCAGTTTCCCGATAGCCCCTTGACTTTAATATTATTTGTCTTTAATACGGAATCCTTTTACAAGTTTTTCCAGATTATCTGCCTGACTGCTCATCTCCTGGCTTGCCGCGGCACATTCTTCGGAGGTCGCAGAATTAGTCTGAACCACATCATTAATCTGCTCTACGCCCTCATTAATCTGTTCAATCGCCTTATTCTGTTCTTCAAGCGTAACCGCAATCCCTGTCACTTCCTCCGTAATCTGCCTTGACTCATTTACCACACTTTCCAACTGCTTGGCTGTTTCGTCCGCTATGACCATTCCATCCTCGACCGCACGTACAGACGACTCAATCAATGCTGCTGATTCTTTTACAGCCTTAGCACTCTGTGATGCTAAAACAGATACCTGATCCGCCACAACCGCAAATCCCCTTCCGGCTTCGCCGGCTCGGGCTGCTTCAATAGAAGCGTTCAGCGCCAGAAGATTTGTCTGTGATGCAATGCCATTGATAGCTTCGATAATTTTTCCTATCTGTGTGGAAGCCTCGCTTATCTTCTGCATTGACCCTACCAGCTTTCTCATCTGCTCGTTGCTGTTGATAATTTCCACGCCTAGTCCTTCCACCTTTTTGCTGATTTCCTGCGCGTTTCTTGAATTCTGTGCCACCTGTTCAGCAACACTGGCTATAGTCGCTGTAAGCTCCTCCGTAACAGCTGCCTGATCCGTTGCCCCCTGAGCCAAATCTGTGGAACTTGCTGCCACCTGTTCTGCTCCTCCGTTCACCTGAGCCGCAGCCTGCTTTATTCCGGTAATAGTGTTAGCCATACTATCCTCAAACGAGGTAAAGGAATCCAAAATTCCGATAAAATCACCGCTCCATTCCTGCTCCGGCTGCACATCAAAGTTTCCGTCGGAAAATTGCTTCATCAAATTTGAAACATCATCAACATAGGAACCCAGAATATGTATGGATTTGCGCAGACTATTTGCAAGTTCTCCGATTTCATCATTTGAATGATACTCCAGATTGCTGTGGAGATTTCCCTCTGCAAGTTCTCCTGCCACATTCTTAATCTCTTCAATCGGCTTTAGAATAGATGTGACAATATTTTTTCCAAGCTTAATATCAAGCACAACTGCCACCGCAAGCAAAATAACAAATACCACGCCGCAGATTATCATAAACATAATACTTGAATTAACTGTGTTTTCCTGGCTTTGCTCTGTCTGTGACTCTATATTCATAGCAATTACTGCTACATTATTTAGAGCAGGGGTACACTCGTTTAAAATCAGATTGACTGCCTTTTCATGGTTTCCTTTCAAAATTTCGTTAATAACCTGTTCTCCGATATTCTCCCAGTTATAAATCGCTGTCTCGTACTCCTCATACAGCGCCTCGTCCAACACCCCGACCTGCTTTATGACCGACAGATTCGTATCAACATCCAAAAGACACTCCTGCACCTTCTGCTGATAGTCCTGATATGTTGATAAATCATCATTCAACACCATTTCACGCAGATAACGCGCCGCAATGTTTATCTCTATTCTACAGTTTTTCACTGACTCGTTCGCTTTCTCAACACCATTAATATAGCCGTTAAAATTTCCATATATGATCACCAGGCATCCAAGTGCAAATACTCCAAGAAAAATCATAATACCGATGACCACACCATATCCCATGTAAAGCTTATCCTTCACCTTCATTGACTTTAGTTTTTCTTTCATAAATTCTCCTTTTCTTATCGAACTGTATGATCTGAACATAAATCTGTGTTTTTTAAGAAGCTCCTGCACCTTCTGCTGTATTTTTTATTTTATTCTCTAAAATAAATCTTTTTATATTGCTCAGTATCAAAATGAAAAATATTCTTGAATAATATACCAGCACTTTAGTAGGATTTCAAGCATTTTTTTCTTAATTATCCATTTTTTGTATAAATGTTATTAATACATATATTTTCATTATAACTTTATCAAAAATATACTAATTTCCCCTTTATTTTTTTTCATAATCACTGAAACGTAAAGTACGGTGCCGTTTGGTATTCGTCTTTCATCATACAATCCAAACATGAGAAATTTTATAAAGTCTGCTCGAAACGGATATATCCTCGGCATATGAATGCCTGCGACAAAAAATGCCGCCTTTTCCTTGAAAAAGCGGCATTTTGTTCAGGCTGACTCGTCTTTTATAACGCTATATTATTATCCATTTGTAAAAGACAGTCAACTCTGCTGTACTATGATTTATATTTATATAATTATATTGAAAATTTTAATACTTTTCCTTCAGTGCCTTAAACGCCTTAAATGAACGCTTAATCATATCCTCGTCAACGCAGTATGATATGCGCACATATCCCGGGCATCCGAAATCCGTCGCAGAAACAAGCAGCAAGTCCTCTTCTTTTGCCTTCTCACAGAATTTCTCGGCATCCGGCTCAAGAGCCTTAACAAACATATAGAATGCCCCATCAGGTTTGAAACACTCATATCCGAGTTCTGTAAGACCCTCATATAACAAATCCCTGTTTTTCTTATACAGATTTACATCTCCGGTCTGACCGACACATTTAGCAATTACCTTCTGAAAAAGACTTGGGGCGCACACATACCCAAGAGCTCTTCCCGCACCGCACACCGCAGCATAAATCTTTTTGCTCTCATATGCCTCATCAGGAACAAGAATAAATCCAATTCTTTCTCCCGGCAGTGACAGAGATTTGCTGTAAGAATAGCATACAATAGTATCATCATAATACTTAGTCACATAAGGAACAGTCACCCCGTCATAGACAATTTCGCGATAAGGCTCGTCAGTTATAATGAAAATATGTGTTCCAAATTCTTCTGACTTCTTCTTTAAAAGCTCTGACAGCTTAACAATGGTCTGTTCTGAATATACAGCACCTGAAGGATTATTTGGTGAATTGATAATCACTGCTTTTGTGTTTTTGTTAAGCATATTTTCCAACTTACCAAAATCAATCTGAAAATGCTCGGTATCCGGAGCAACTACTCCGAATTTAGCCCCGGCAGCTTCTACAAATACTCTGTATTCCGGAAAAAACGGAGCAACCGCAATAATCTCGTCCTCGCCGCATGTTGTAAGCGCCTTAAATGCAATAGAAAGAGATGCCGCAGCTCCCATTGTCATATAAAAATTATCAGGATTAAAATGTGTTTCATATGTATTATTCAAATAATCCGATATTGCCTTTCTGGTTTCCAGATCTCCCTGAGCGGAGGTATATCCATGAAGTGATATGGAATCAAGCTTTTGTGTGAGCTCTCTTATTGTCTCATTTACACATTCCGGCGCAGGTACGGTCGGATTGCCAAGACTGAAATCATATACATTTTCCGGTCCCACAACCGCTGCTCTCATCTTTCCGTACTCAAACAATTCTCTTATAGCAGACCTTTTGCTGCCCAATTCATACATGCTCTCTGATACAAACATCTTTGTTCCTCCTGTATTCTTATTGTTTATTATTTTATAACCAATTTCTGTAAAGGTCAATTCTTCTGTTCCTAAGCTCAGGATTTGCCTCGCGGCAGCTTCTTGTGTATGCTTTGTCAATCTCACCCACAAAATAACCTTCTTTGTCAGAAATCCCTGCCGTAATTACTCCTTTTGCGTCTATTGCCATACTCCTTCCGAAAAAGCCTCTGCCATCAGGCAAATCACCAATCTGATTTACTGCAATCAGCGGAGTTACATTCATAACAGATGCGGCCTTTAAAAGAATTTCCCATTGTTCCGAATGAGGTTTATAAAATGCAGCCGGCACACAGAAAAGATCAGCCCCGCTGCGTGACAGCGCTCTGGCAACCTCCGGAAAACGCGAATCGTAGCAAATCCAGACCCCTATCCTTCCTATATCCAGATCAAATATCCCAAGGCTATCTCCCGGACTGAATTCATCTGACTCTTTTATATTAAACGCATCAAAAAGGTGTATCTTTTTATAGCTTCCAACAATCCTGCCTTCCCTGTCCATCACATAGCATATGTTAAAAGGGTTTATATTTGTATTTTTGTTGGCTGAAACTACTGAATTACTTTGAGCGTCATGTCGGCTATCTTTACTACTATTGCCGTCTTTACAGATGCAGTCTTGCTCTGACCTGCATGCAAATGACCCTCCGACAACATTTACATGATATTTCCTCGCTAGTGACTTAAGCCAGTCTCTTACTTCTTTTTCAGATAACATATCTGAGGTTTCTGAAGGCTTATAAAACTGCTCCGGAAGAATAACCAAGTCAATATCCGGATAGTGTTCAAATGCCTGTTTAAGATAACTTTCAGCTCTGTCAGGGATATTTTTTTTATTATAACTGCAATCCAGCTGTATCCCAGCTGCAATAATTATATCTTTTTTAGAAGTGTTTTTATTATTATATTCTCTGTTTTCTGTGTAACCTTCTGACATTCGCTCCGCGCTCCATTTTCACATTAATAATCTTATACCACGATAATTACGTTACAATTATATTTAAAACTCTTATATGATTGCTTACAGCTTATTCGTTAATTTATCTCTATTTTATTCTAAACGAGATTGCATGTAAATACCATAAAAATCGTCTGATTTAGTCGTTATATGTCATATTAATACTATATTTATATTGTCTGTAACATATTGTTACACGTGAAACAAAAGAATATATGTTCTTTATATTATTTACTTCCTTTTGAACTCAGTTCACTCTGATATTTTGATTTATTACTGTTATCATAAACCTCT
>CASFUI010000090.1 GCA_949297565.1 uncultured Eubacteriales bacterium | reverse complement strand
TATATGATTAACGGAAAGAGGATTAATATAAGTCGTCCTTATCGTATACCTTTTAGGATAAGGTGGGATGAGGCAGAAAGATAAAATGGGCTTCAGATTATAAAAGTGTGCAAAATATGCCCTAAAGTGTGCAAAATATACCCTGTAACATTTTTAAGCTGAAAACTATGGTATAATATAAAAAACATAAAATTAAAGGAGGTAAAGTTTGAAAAAAATCAAAATTGTTTTGGGAATTTGTTTTTTTGTATTATCAATGAGTTTTTGCATGAAGGAGGAGCGTGTTTATGCGGCAGAAAATGAGTATGTATATGAAGTGAATGAAGATAGCGAAATTAGCGTTATGAGCTATTCTGATGAAAAACAGATGTATTTAGGGTTATTAAATACAAATAATGAGTTATGTGCAGATATTGTCATAACAATATATTTTGAGTATGCAGATAACTCATGGGTTGAGGTTGAGGATGCAAAGTTAAGCATACAGTGTTATAATGGCTATCAAGTAAGTGTAAGCTCTAATCGAGTATATGGAAGTGGAGGATCATCTGATTTTTGCAGAAGAGAATTTACAATATTGTATCCATCAGGGATGCATGCGTATTATCATTTATATGCATATGCAGATTATTATGGAGAAGTTGATTATTTATGTCAACTAATAAGTACATATTAATTTAAAAGGGGGAATGAATATTTATGAAGAAAAAAATAAAATATTTAATCAGCGCTGTGATTTTGGCGGCAGCGGTAATATTTTCAGTATCGGCTTATGTGATAAATCTGAATGCAAAGGATAACAATACATTCTCACAGACTGAGGACAGCAAGAAATTTTCTGAGGAGGATAAGTCTGTATTTAGTGACAAATACAGTGATGATATAGAGGAGGAAAGCACGCAGGCGTCAGATGCAGAAGATTATGCGGTGAAGAAAAATATTTATCTGCCGTAGAAAAATCATATCAAATTTTAAAGACATAATTACATAAAAAATTTTAATTAATATGCTTCATCACAGGCAATAAGGTATTATAATAAGCCCTTTTATCTGTGGTGAAGCATATTTGATTTATGAGAGCAATGTCTGTATTTGACATATTGCATTTTGGGCTGATAAACGGTATTATACATATTGCAATAAAGATAATAACACGGGGAATAAGAATTGAAAAATAAAAAAATTAAAAGAGATGTGGCGCTGGTGCTTTTGTGTATTATTATTTCAGCTGCGGTTTATTTTATTATAAATATTTATGTGAAAAAGGACGGAGCATATGCTGTTGTAAAGGTGGACGGAGAGATAATCCAAAGCCTTGAACTGAATAAAAATACCTCTGTAATCGTACATGGGTACCAGGGTGGAAGCAATACAATAGTGGTTGATAACGGACAAGTATATATGACCGATGCGGATTGTCCGGACAAGCTGTGTGAAAGGACGGGCAGGATAAGCCGTACAGGGGAGAGTATAGTGTGTCTTCCGCACAGGGTCGTAGTAGAGATACAGGGAAATACAGGAGAGAAGGTAGATTCTGTTGTACAGTAAAAATAAAGATGCAAATAATATGACAACAATATTAATATAGAATGTGGTCAGGATAGGAGAAAAGTGAAAGGAAAGAAAGAATCGCGAAGAATATATAAAATGGTGATGTGCGGTGTGCTGACAGCACTTGCAATGATTTTCAGCTATATTGAGAGCGTAATACAGATACCTCTGCCGATACCCGGAATTAAGCTGGGAGTGCCTAATATCGCCATAATTACCGTTTTATATGTAGTAGGTACTAAAGAGGCAATAACAGTAAATTTTATCAGAATAAGCCTTACTGCAATATTATTCGGCAATATAAACAGCTTTCTTTTCAGCATGGCTGGGGCAATACTCAGTATGCTTACTATGATTATTCTGAAAAAAATAAATTTCTTTTCCACAGTCGGAGTCAGTGTTGCCGGTGGAGTAATGCATAATTTCGGACAGATAATTGCGGCAGCTTTTATTATGGGAAGCAGTGCAATAGTGTATTATCTTCCTGTTCTGATAATTACCGGAACTGTTACCGGTGCCATTATCGGCGCGGTTGCTGCGCTTGTGGCTGAGAGAGTTAAGAGACAGGCAGAAAAAAATTTGTAAGAATAATTGCCTTTCCGCACTTCTGCGATACTGCGGAGTATTTTAATTCTATAGGAAGTTTAAGAGAACTTTCACTATACAATAGAATAGAATTAAAAAAGCAGCCCGATATTCGAGCTGCTTAGAATTTAAGTGAAAATTATTACGTAATAAAATAATTATTACTGTTTGTATTGCTGCTGTATTTCAAGCTCTTCCATTGACTTTGAAACACAGTGCGTGATTGGTTTCCACTCGACACGTTTAAACAGCGCAGCAAGTGAAATAGGAATATATGTAAGCATAAAAATAGGAAATGTAAACAATGACACTATTTTTTTCTTCGGAGCTGCTATAATCTTTTTCCATTCTGTTATCAATGTCAGCAAGCCTATTAAAAACATAAGCATATAAAAACTTATAAGTGCAAAACCAATAGATTCCATTGTCATAGGAAAAATTTTTAAAAACAGCTTGAAATTATGAGTTCCAAGAACTAAAAATATAATATTTAAAAGTATGCACCCTACTGAAAGGAGAGTAGCAGGTGCAAGTGTCATAAACATATCATAACACGATACAAACATCTGGCGCTTTTTGAATGCCATACTGATTAATTCGCGACCGTATTTAAACATTACCTGATAAAAACCCTTTGACCAGCGCATTCGCTGATTCCAAGACTGTTTAAATGTAGATGGCTGCTCATCATAAAACATTGCCGAATCACAGTATCCGATTTTTTCGCCCTCAAGAATGTTGACAACAGAAAACTCAATATCCTCCGTGAGGAGATTGCATTTCCAGCCGCCGGCTTTTTTAATAATTTCGCTGCTTGTAAGAAAACCTGTACCGGAAACGGCACAGCTTGTTTTTAAAATCATTCTTGGATTATTAAGATACTTAGCTTCACGGCAGAACCAAAGCGAATATCCGGAAGTAATCCAGTTAGTGTCAAAATTTTTGGAATTTCGATAGCTTGTGACAACACGATAGCCCTTGTCAAATGTTTTGTTCATTTCTCGCACATAATTTCTGTCGATAACATTGTCAGCATCGAAAATAAAATAACCGTCATAAGCAGTATAATCGCCGTAATCTTCTTTTATTTTATTAAACGCAAAATCCAGCGCATAGCCTTTTCCAACCAGCATTTTATTGAAGCGCTCATAAACAATGGCGCCGCAGCTTCTTGCAATCTCAGCGGTATTGTCGGTACAGTTATCAGCCACAACAACAACATCAATAAGCTCAGACGGGTAGTTCTGTGATTTGATACTCTTGACCAGATTTCCGATTACCGCGCTTTCATTTCGTGCAGCAATGACAAACGCAAATTTATGAAGTTTTTTAGGCGTGTATTCAGGCTGCTTTTTCTTTCGTTTTTCCCCTATTAGAGCGACGATAATATATATAAACTGATAAAAATACAGTACAGTCAACAAAGTATAAATTACAGTGTTGATTGAAGCGATAGCTTTCATTAAAAATCCTCTCCATTTTAAAAATGAAAAATTGGTATAATAATCTGCGAACTTATTTAAAGTCCTCTGTTGATTATATCATTAATTTTTTAAGTGTCAATTACTTTCGACGTTTTTATTTAGTAACAGTTCAGCTATAAGCTTTATTACAAGCAAATCATGCTTGCATGAAGTTGCCTGGCATACAGCTTATGAGTTGAGCGCCCGATTATGAGCAAAGTTAGCTGCAAAGCAGCGGGAAAGCGCATCGGGCGCGGCTTTGCGAATGGCGCGGGCTGAATTATTACTATTAATATATATTAATATAAGACAAAAGTGTTTGACAAAAAATTTCATTATTATATTATATAATAAAAACATTCATATGGATATACGAGATGGAGAGGAAAATATGTTTAAAGAAATTTCAAGATTGATTATATACGGAGATTTGGACAAGGAAAGTATTCTTTATCAGCTTGCGGATATTTTTAAGCGTTTTGAGGCGCGCGATACGGGAAAGGAAGAACTGATAAGGGATATTTACACTCAGATTAAGAGGCTTTTAAAGGTGGCTACAGATTACGGCTTTGACGAGAATTTATGGCAGAATTATCTTACATTTGTGCTTATTACGACAGAAAATCCTTTCAGCATAACATGTGAGAAGGTTGGAGCAAATGACGGCAGCGTCAATACCTTTGCGCTTAATGACTTCGGGATATTCAGAAGGCTGTTTCACTATGATTTCAATGAGATTGAGCGTGAGCTTTCAATTAACTGTTTCTCACTTATTACAAATTACAGGGCAATATGCAAAAAAGAGTTAATGTACAACCATAATGTAAGCAAGAAGGTACAGTCACTTAGCAGAAGACTTGCTGCTGCACAGACGGATGAGGAATTTTTTGACGGAGTCACAACCTTTTATAAAGATTACGGCGTCGGAATGTTCGGTCTTAACAAGGCGTTTCGAATTGGCAATAACCCGGATGGCAGCGTGAAATTTATGGCAATCAACAATATGGACAGGGTTATGCTTTCGGATTTGGTTGGCTACGAGATACAGAAAAAGAAGCTTGTGGAGAATACTGAAGCCTTCGTTGAGGGGCGCAGGGCAAATAATGTCCTTCTTTTCGGTGACAGCGGAACAGGCAAGTCGACAAGTATTAAGGCAATAGTTAATCAGTATTATGATGACGGCTTAAGAATGATAGAGATTTATAAACATCAGTTTAAGGATTTGTCAAATGTAATAGCTCAGATAAAAAACAGAAATTATCGTTTCATAATATATATGGACGACCTCTCATTTGAGGAGTTTGAGATAGAATATAAATTTTTAAAGGCTGTAATTGAGGGCGGAGT
>CASFUI010000089.1 GCA_949297565.1 uncultured Eubacteriales bacterium | reverse complement strand
GTCCCCCGGCGCTTCCCTTTGCTCTCAGGCGCAGCTTTCCAGGCTCAAGGCTGATGTCATCAAAAACAACAATCAAATCATCCTCATCTGCTTTATAGTAATCTAAAACCTCACGTATACACTCACCTGACAGATTCATGTAAGTCAATGGCTTTACGAGAATTACTCTCTGACCGTCTATAATGCCTTTTCCGATTAGTCCCCTGTGCTTCGCGGTATCCACATCAATATTATACTTGCTGCCGAGCGCATCTATCACTGAAAATCCAATATTATGTCTTGTATTTGAGTACTCTTTTCCAGGATTACCAAGTCCCGCTATGATATACATGCAACACCTCCAAATTCTTCGCGCTGCCCGAAATTATTTCAGCTTAGGCATCAAGACCTGATGCGGTCTTTTATATGCCTAAGCTGATTATTTAAATTAAATTTTTAATATGATTAATATGTTTCCCCAATTGCATCACTGCCGCTGTCGGCATTCTCATATGCGTCAAGAACAACCTCCTGAAGGTGTTTCCTTGTCTCGGTATTAATAGGATGAGCTATATCCCTGTACTCACCGTCGGCTGACCTTCTGCTTGGCATTGCTATGAACAGCCCTTTATCTCCTTCAATCACCTTAATATCATGAATGACAAACTCATTGTCAAGAGTGACTGACGCCACAGCCTTCATTTTACCTTCTTTCTCGATTTTTCTGACACGTACATCTGTTATATTCATAAGCACCCCTTCTGATACACTAACTTTATCAAATTATTAATATTAGCTGCCTCTGTCTGCACCTAATAATAAATCGGATTGTCTTCTACCACAATCATAGGACCATTCTCACCGACATAACGCGAATTCGCCTTAATAGTACTTCCGCTTTCAATAATACAATTTTCAATATAAGAATTATCGCCTATATATGCATCATTGAGGACAATACAATTTTTAACAACGCTGTTATTTCCTACATAAATCTTTTTAAACAAAACAGAATTCTCCACGCAGCCGTTTATAATACATCCGCTTGATACAAGACTGTTCTTTACATTAGCCCCAAAATTATACTTTGCCGGAGGTAAATCATCTACCTTTGTATAAATGTCAGGATATTCCTTGAAGAAATAATTTCTTACATCGCGCTTTAAGAAATCCATATTTGTCTTATAGTAAGAATCTACCGTGGAAATATTACTCCAGTATGTATCCATTTTATATGCATAAATCTTTTTAATATTTTTATAGCGGATTAAAATATCCCTGACAAAATCATGTCTGTCCTCCTCCGCAGCCTTTTCGATAAGCTCGATAAGCAGACGGCGTCTCACAATATAAATACCCGTTGAAACGGTTGAAAGATTTGTCTCAAGAGGCTTCTCGTCAATCTCCGTAACCCTTCCCTCATCTGTCATTGACACAAGGCCAAAACGATTAATCTCAGAGCGGTCATCCATTTTCTTTACAACCATTGTGATGTCTGCTTTTTTCTCGATATGATACTCAAGCACTTTATTATAATCAAGCTTATAAATGCCGTCTCCCGAAGCAATAACAACATAAGGCTCGTGACTTGACTTGAGGAAATGAAGATTCTGATATAAAGAATCCGCTGTTCCCCTGTACCAATAGCTGCTGTCAGCCGTAATCGTAGGAGTGAAAACAAACAGGCCGCCCTGCTTTCTTCCGAAATCCCACCATTTTGAAGAACTCAGATGTTCATTTAATGACCTTGCGTTGTACTGTGTGATAACTGCCACTTTCTGAATTTTTGAATTAGACATATTGCTGAGCGCAAAGTCTATACTGCGATAACTTCCCGCAACCGGCATCGCTGCTATCGCTCTCTTATTTGATAACTCTCTCATCATCTTGTTATTGCCGCCGGCCAAAATAATTCCTATTGCTTTCATACGTTGTCACCTGCCTTAATTATTACGCCGCCACTGGCAAGCAATCCCTCCGGATAATCCTCCGGTTTCGTCTCGCCCGAAATAGCCGTATTCTTTCCAATCTTAACACCGTCGGGAATAACCGAACACTCACCTATTGTCACAAGACCTGAGTTATAAATCTTAGGCTTCAATACATTTTCAGCCTCTTCTCCTATCCCAAGCTCTACATTATCGCCAATAACAACCTCTTCAGCGATAATTGCCTTATTGATATTAGAATTCTTTCCGATAACAGTATCCTGCATGATTATTGAGTCTCTCACGACAGCTCCCTCCTCAATAATAACGCCGGAGCCTATTACAGAGTTGTAAACCTTTCCATAAATCTCTGTACCGTCGCCTATAATACTCTTCTCAATATACGCGTCGGCGGCAATATACTGCGGAGGAATAGCATCTGTTCTTGTGTAAATCTTCCAGAACTCCTCATAGAGATTAAATACCGGAATAATATCTATCAGCTCCATATTGGCCTCCCAATATGAACTGAGCGTTCCTACATCTTTCCAGTAACCGTTGTACTCGTATGCAAACAGACGCTTATTATTCTCAAAGCAATACGGAATAACATGCTTTCCAAAGTCACATTCCTTCTGATCCTTGAGCGCAATCAAAGCATTTTTAAGAACCTTCCAGCTAAATATGTAAATACCCATAGAAGCAAGGTTACTCTTTGGATGCTCCGGTTTTTCTTCAAATTCCGTTATCCTGTTGTCTGTGTCCGTAACCACAATACCAAATCTGCTTGCCTCCTCAATCGGTACAGGCATAGCGGCAATCGTAATATCGGCATTATTTGCCTTATGGTAATCAAGCATAATCTTGTAGTCCATTTTATAAATATGGTCACCCGACAAGATTAACACATAATCCGGATTATACTGTTCCATGTACTCAAGATTCTGATAAATAGCATTAGCTGTACCCGTGTACCACTCACTGTTTTTACTCTTTTCATACGGAGGCAGTACCGTTACGCCGCCTACATTGCGGTCCAAATCCCACGGAATACCTATGCCTATGTGAGTGTTAAGTCTCAGCGGCTGATACTGTGTGAGTACGCCCACAGTGTCAATCCCCGAATTAATACAGTTGCTGAGCGGGAAATCAATTATGCGGTATTTCCCTCCAAACGCAACAGCCGGCTTAGCCATCTTTGAAGTCAGGACGCCAAGTCTGCTGCCCTGTCCCCCTGCCAATAACATGGCAATCATTTCCTTTTTAATCATGCTCTCACCTCTGATGTTAAATTTTACTGTCTTAAGTTGTCCTAATTATATCATATTCACTTTATTAAGTAAAAAGAATTTTTTCTTTTTTTAAAATTTTTTTGTCTTTTAAATCCACAATTTACAACCAACTACTTTTAATTTGGATACAATTTCTGTTTTTTTACATAATTTTCTAACTAATTTATTTTTTGCCTTTTTCAGCTATATTTCATTTATTTAAACAGTCAAAATATCAGCTTGTTTCAACCGAAAAATTGCCATAAATGTGTTTGAATTTTTCTATAATATGTTTATAATGTTTTTAAAGTTTCACTGATATTTAATAATAAGAAAGGCATATTGCTATGTATAAAATTGATTTTAATCATCCTATCCATGTTCATTTCATAGGTATAGGCGGTATAAGCATGAGCGGGCTGGCGCACATTTTAATCGCAAGGAATTTTACGGTATCGGGCTCAGACAGCCATGAATCCGACCTGACCGACGCACTTGAAAAAGAAGGCTGCAAATGCTATTACACTCAGGAGGCCGGCAATATACATCCGGACTATGATTTGGTCGTATACACCGCAGCCATCTCAGATACAAATCCGGAACTTACCCGTGCGCGCAGTCTCGGAATTCCCACAATCAGCCGCGCCGAGCTTCTCGGTCAGCTTATGACAAACTATCGTGTTGCGGTAAATATTGCGGGAACACACGGAAAAACCACAACCACGTCAATGCTTACGGATATTCTGCTTGCAGGAGAATGCGACCCTACTGTTTCTGTCGGCGGTATACTTCACAGCATAGGCGGAAACATCCGCGTCGGCAAATCAGATATTTTTGTTACTGAGGCATGCGAATATACCAACAGCTTTCTGTCCTTTCACCCTACTCTCAATATAATTTTAAATGTAAAGGCGGACCATCTTGATTTTTTCAAGGATCTGGACGATATACGCCATTCTTTTAAACTTTTTACCGAAAAGCTTCCGGATAACGGAACGCTGATTATCAGCAGCGATATAGAAAATTACGAATATTTTTACAGCGAAAAAAACTGCGAGGTTATCACCTTCGGCTCAAACCCTGAGAAGAGCGATTACAGCGCCTCTGATATTACATATGATGAGCTTGGGCACTGCACATATACGCTTCTTATTAATAATAAGCCTTCAGGGACTATTCATCTGAATGTGCCGGGAATACACAATGTATACAACTCGCTTGCGGCTGTCGCTGCGGCGGCAAAGCTTGGAATTGACATTGATACAATAAAGCGCGGACTTGCCGGCTTCACAGGAACAGACCGCCGCTTCCAGAAAAAGGGAACATTTAACGGCGTAACTGTAATAGATGATTACGCACATCACCCGGACGAAATCACGGCGACACTTGGCAGCGCGAAGCATTATCCTCACAGAAAAATATGGTGCGTATTTCAGCCGCATACATATTCAAGGACAAAGGCTCTTCTCGATGATTTTGCAAAGGCTCTTCTGGGTGCTGATGTTGTTGTGCTTGCGGATATTTACGCCGCAAGAGAAAAAGACACGCTCGGCATAAGCTCGGCAGATTTACAGGCCGCCGTCGAAAAGCTCGGCAAAGAATGTTACTATTTTAAATCATTTGAAGAAATCGAAAAATTTTTATTAAAAAATTGTATCAACGGTGATTTGTTGATAACTATGGGGGCAGGTGACATATATAAGGTCGGTGAAGCCCTTATAAATGCCTAAATCCTACATTTATTGTATGGTTTTCAACAAACTTATCCACATTATCCACACGAATTATTCTTAAAATAGAATTTTTCGTGTGGATTTTTAGTTAAATTTACCTGTCGAAAAATAATAATTTTTTGCATTTTTCCACGTTTTCCACATTTTCCACAACAGCCTGTCCCTTTATCCACACCTCTTTAAATTTCAAAGCGGATATGCTATAATCACGTCAGCAATAAGCAGTGCACAAAAAGACATAACATCATTGCGTCACTCTTTTACGCATACAGATGATATTATGTCTTTTTATATCGTGAATGTGCACTTATAAAGCAAAGCATTATTTTTCAGAAACGGGGTACTTTATGAACAAACTGACTTTATGCACACAATCATCAAACACTTCAACAACACTATCAAATGTGTTTATAGATGAATTTATGCCCCTTGCCAATGGTGAATTTGTTAAGATATATCTTTATCTGCTGAGGTGTGTATCGGACAGCCAGACGACTATCTCAGTGTCCGCTCTGGCTGACTTTTTTAACCAGACAGAAGCCGATGTAATAAGGGCGCTCCGCTATTGGGATAAAGCCGGCGCAATTATGCTTACTATGAACTCAAGCGGCAGCGACATTTCCGGAATTACCTTCTGCGACCTGACTTCTGCATCAGGCAATCAAACTTCAGAAATATCATCTGCTGTACCTAAAATATCCGAAAATCACAAAACCCCGGCGGTTTCCGAAATATCCTCCGGTTTTACAAAAGAGCCGCGCAGCGCATACACTCCTAAGCAGATTACGGATTTATCCGCACAGGAGGATTTCTCAATGCTTCTGTATGCTGTAGGCACATATCTCGGAGGCACGCTCAGTTCATCTGATGCATCTTCAATAGCATATTTTTACGACACTCTTCAGTTCTCTCCGGAGCTGATTGAATATCTGGTAGAGTACTGTTCATTGCTTGGTCACAAAAGTATGCGCTACATAGAAAAGGTAGCCCTCGCTTGGGCTGAAAACGGCATAAGCTCCGTAAAACAGGCAAAAGCCTATGTTGGCAATCACAGCGAAGCCACATATTCCGTACTCGGCGCCTTCGGCATCACAAACCGCGCCGCAGGAAAACCCGAACAGGACTATATCAAAAAATGGACCGATGTATACTGCTTTGACACACAGATAATAGTTGAGGCATGCAACAGAACACTGCGAGCCACACATCAGCCGAGTTTTGAATATGCCGATACCATACTTAAGCGCTGGAAGGAAGCAGATGTAAAAAACCTCTCAGATATAAAGCGCATTGACATTGAATTTGAGCAAAATCAGCAAAACAAATCGGCAAAGCGCATACAGACTTACGCAAACGCCGTAAAGACAAATAACCGTTTCAATAATTTCAGCCAGCGCAGCACAGATATTGACAGCCTTGAAAGCGCATTAATCAGCAACAACGGATGAAATACCGCAAACACCAACAAATCTAAACCCGAAAGGAGCAGTTATGCCTCTTACCAATACACAGCATGACGCAATCATGCGCATTTATGACGGACTTAGAGCCCAAAACCAGCACATACAGGAACAGCGCTACAATGAAGTACTGTCGCTTGCTCCTGAATATGCCGAAATCGAAAACAAAATCATTTCCGTGTCATTAAATGCAGCCAAAGAGCGCATAAACGGCTCTTCCGGCGAATACAGGGAAATCCTTGAAGATTTAAACCGCCAAAAGGCGGCAGTGCTTGCTTCCATAGACAAGCCCTCTGATTATCTTGAGCCTGTTTATACCTGCCCTGTCTGCCATGACACAGGTTATGTTTCAAATAAAAAATGCGCCTGCTTTCAAAAAAAAGCGATTGACCTTGTATATCATGACTCAAATCTGAAAAACATAACAGAAAACGAAAATTTTGATACCTTTTCCTATGACTGGTATGACGATACAACACCTGACGCCTCTAACGGGCTCACACCTTATCATAATATGCAGCGCATAGTTTCCATATGCCACAGTTTTGTAGATGCTTTTGACCGTGAAAATGCAAATATACTGTTTTTCGGAGGCACAGGAACAGGAAAGACTTTTCTTTCAAACTGCATAGCAAAGGCTCTCCTTGACAGCTCGCACAGCGTCATTTATCTTACCGCTATTGAACTGTTCTCTGCCTTTCAGAGACAGGACTTTGCGCGTTTCGGTGAGGACAGGGATTTTGACGCAAACTATCTTCTGGACTGCGACCTGCTTATAATAGATGATTTGGGAACAGAGGTAGGCAACACCTACACCAATTCCAAGCTCTTTTACGTTATAAACGAGCGCATGCTCAGAAAAAAAAGCACTATTATCTCCACTAATCTCTCGCTTTCAGATATAAGGGATATTTACTCGGAGCGAATATTTTCGAGAATCACAAGTTCATATACTATATTGAAGCTTTTTGGCAATGATATAAGAATGATGAAGCGGACAGGTCAAAAACCTAAGGCTCACAGCGCAGCTGATGAAAATAAGGCTTCAACAAAGTTTAACAGAAATCATTGACTTATTTTGATTTTATGATTATATTTTAATATGGCTTTGGAAACAGGGTCGCAGAGGCTTGCTTATCTCAAGTGTTTTAGCCGTATTTTGCGCCCTCAAAATAATTAATTACAAACGGAGGATTTTTATTATGCCACGAGACGAACGCCACGCAGCAACTATTCCATATGGTACTTTAGGTATCATTCCTTTGGCAAGCTGCACCAAAATGGGAGACAAGGTTGACAGGTTTCTTGTAGAATGGAGAGAGCAGCGCGAACACGAAAGCGAATCAACGCTCGCATTCAGCGGTTATAAAAGAGACAGCTATATTGTAGACGCCAGTACACCAAGATTTGGTTCAGGCGAAGGAAAAGGCGTGTTAAATGACTCAGTCCGTGGATGTGATTTATATATTATGGTTGACGTGTGCAATTACAGTCTTGAGTACTCGCTTTGCGGACTCAAAAATCACATGTCGCCTGATGACCACTATGCAGATTTAAAGCGAGTTATCGCCGCTGCCGGAGGTAAGGCAAGAAGAATTACGGTAATTATGCCGTTTCTCTATGAGAGCAGACAGCACAAGCGCAACGGAAGAGAATCCCTTGACTGTGCTTTGATGCTTGAAGAGCTCACAAATATGGGTGTAGACAACATTATCACCTTTGATGCTCATGACCCGAGAGTTCAGAACGCAATTCCTCTCAAAGGTTTTGAATCAGTTTCCGCAACTTATCAGTTTATCAAGTATCTCCTGCTCGGCGTTGACGACCTTCACATTGACAGCGACCACATGATGGTTATAAGTCCAGATGAGGGTGGTATGTCAAGAGCCGTATATTTTGCAAACGTACTCGGTCTTGATATGGGTATGTTCTACAAGAGACGTGACTACACAAAGATTGTGAACGGCCGCAATCCTATTGTTGCACATGAATTCCTCGGAAGCAACGTGGAGGGAAAAGACGTAATAATTATTGACGATATGATTTCTTCGGGAGAGAGCATGATTGATGTAGCTTCTGAGCTCAAGCGCCGCAAGGCAAGCAGAGTTTTCTGCGCTACTACCTTCGGTCTTTTCACAAACGGACTTAAGAAGTTTGATGACGCGTATGAAAATGGCATTATTGACAAGGTACTCACTACAAATCTTGTATACCAGCCTGAAGAGCTCCTCTCAAAGCCGTGGTATATCAATGTAGATATGAGCAAGTATATTGCTCTTCTTATTGACACATTAAATCATGATTCATCGATAAGCAATCTTTTAAGCCCTGTTGAGAGAATTCAGCAGAGAGTAAAAGAATATAATGCTGCTCATTACGGAAAGTAACTATACAGGTTTTCTCAAAGCTTAAAAGACCTGCGCGCCATGTGGCGCGCAGGTCTTTTGCCCGAAATTTACCACTCTCCGCCTCCGGTAGGCGCATCTATATCTCCCTGTATCGGAGCATCCGGGTCTGTCTGTGTTGGAGCATCCCACTCTCCCGGTGGATATGTACTGGTCTCTGTCGGTGTTGTCTCAGATGAGCCTGACGATGGCGGCTGCTGCCCCTGGCCGTTCCCTGTCGTACCCTGATTGCCGGGATTTGTGACCTGCTCAGGAGGCGCCGCGGTACTCTCCTGACTGCTCTCCTGCGGGTTTTCCGCATCTGCGTCCGTCTGAGCCCCTGTTTGACTTTCCTGCTGCATAGACGATGTGTACCCGGTGATTTCCTGCATAGGAAGGTTCTCATGCACCTCAGTCATAAACTGCTTAAAAATTGCCGAAGCACTGTTATAACCGTGTATCTCCTGAGGATAATCGTAACCAATCCACACCGCCGTTGTATAGTAAGCACTGTAACCGCAGAACCACATATCTCTGTTAGAGTTGGTTGTTCCGGTTTTTCCGGCTATAACCGCATTATCCACAGCCCCTGCCGCGCCTGTCCCGTCAGGCTCAACTACGGATTCAAGAATTGACGTCATCATTCTGCTTGCATTGACCTCATACACACGCAGCCCCCGGCTGCTCTCATCGACGACTGTCACTCCGTCCGCTCCGTCAATTCTCTGAATACATGTAGCCTTTCTGTAAACCCCGTCATTTGCAATGGCTGCATAGCCTCCAGCCATCTCCT
>CASFUI010000088.1 GCA_949297565.1 uncultured Eubacteriales bacterium | reverse complement strand
GTTATTGTTGACAGCGAAACAAAGCATAAATACGTAATCAATGACTTTCCTCTTATCCCGTCATATGCCGTGCTTGCCCCGTCTGTGATAAAATCGCTGCCTCAGTCTGTTGCTGCTGCAACAGGTATGGACGCGCTTACTCACGCAGTTGAGGCATACATAGGAGGCTCAACCACAAGACAGACAAGAGCTGACGCAGAGGAGGCTGTGAGACTTATTTTCGCAAATATAGAGGCGGCGGCAAGGCATGAGAGCACTAAGGCGGAAGCTGCGATGTTAAAAGCCGCTCATCTCGCGGGGCGTGCTTTTACGCGTTCTTATGTCGGATATATACACGCCGTATCACATTCGCTCAGCGGAAAATATAACATGCCTCATGGTCAGACGAATGCCATATTGCTGCCGATTGTACTTGAAATGTATGGAAGCCGTGTATATAAAAAGCTTTCAAAGCTGGCAGTGTGTGCCGGTTTGGGAAGTGCAGACGAGGGCGAGGAAAAACTTGCGGTCAGATTTATATCTGAGATATATAAGATGAATGAGAGACTTGGAATTCCAAAGAAGATTACAGGAATAAAACGCGCGGATATTGACGAGCTCTCAATGTACGCCGACAGGGAGGCAAATCCTCTTTATCCTGTACCTGTGCTTTGGGACAGGCGCGAGCTCAAAAAAATATACAGAAGGGCAAGTATTTAATATGGATAAAATCGAAGCTCAGAAAATTCTTGATAATCAAAAAAAATATTTTAACACCGGTAATACGCTTGCGGTTAAAGACAGAAAGGCGGCGCTCAAAAGATTAAAGAGCGCTATTGACGAGTATGAGGAAAAGCTTTGTGAAGCTCTTAAGGAAGATCTCGGAAAGAGCAGCTCTGAGAGCTATATGTGTGAAATCGGTCTTGTGAAGAGTGAGATTTCATATATGCTGCGTCACGTTTCAAAATTTGCAAGAGAGAAGCGTGTGCGTACTCCGTTGGCTCAGTACGTGTCCAGGAGCTTTGAAAAGCCGTCACCGTACGGCTGTGTGCTTATAATGAGCCCGTGGAATTATCCTTTTCTGCTCACCATTGACCCGCTGGTGGATGCGATTTCCGCCGGAAATACAGCGGTCTTAAAGCCCAGCGCGTATGCCCCTAAAACTGCCGAAGTAATGGAACAGATGATAAAAAGCTGTTTTGCGCCTGAGTATGTGAAGGTTGTGAACGGCGGCAGGGCTGAAAATACATGTCTTATGGAGCTTGATTTTGACTATATATTCTTTACGGGCGGAAAGACTGTGGGCAGGGAGGTAATGCGCAGGGCGGCGGAGCATCTTACGCCGGTAACTCTCGAACTTGGCGGAAAAAGTCCGTGTATAGTTGACAAAAGCGCAAATATTGCTCTCGCGGCAAAAAGAATTGTCTTTGGAAAATATATTAACTGCGGTCAGACATGCGTTGCGCCGGATTATATTTATTGTGACGAGACAGTTAAGGAGGAGCTGATTTCAGAGTTAAAAAAACAGATACGCGCACAGTACGGTGAAGAGCCGTTGAAAAATCAAAATTACGGAAATATTATAAATGAAAAGCATTTTCACAGGATACTGGGGCTTATTGACGGCGAAAAGGTTGTAATAGGCGGAGGCTCAGACGAGAAGTCTAAAAAAATAGAGCCGACTGTGATAGACAACGCAATGTGGAGCGACGCGGTAATGGGAGAGGAAATATTCGGCCCGGTGCTTCCTGTTCTTACATATAAGAGCGTTGAAGAGGCAGTAAGAAAACTTCAGTCAATGCCGTGCCCGCTGGCTTTATATATTTTTTCTTCGGACAAAAAGACAATAAGATATTTCAAGGAGAGAGTTTCTTTCGGCGGAGGCTGTATCAACGATACGCTTATACATCTTGCGACAAGCGCAATGGGCTTTGGAGGCGTAGGAGAGAGCGGTATGGGCTCATATCACGGAAAGCATGGCTTTGAGACTTTCACACACAGAAAAAGTATCGTTGATAAAAAGACATTTATCGATTTGCCGATGAGATACGCGCCGTACTCAAAATGGAAGGACAAAATGGTGCGAATGTTTGTAAAATAGAAGATAATGCGGGCTTATTTGGTGTGAAACAATCATCTGTAGCAGAAACTTATCATGAACATATATACCAGTACGAAAAAACGGAAAGAATTCCACAGACTGAGTGGAATTCCTTCCGTTTTTCTTTTGTTTTTAGATGGAGCGAGGAGATAGCTCAATCATCGAATTTGATGCGACTAAAAACGTGATAATTTATACAAAAACCTGCTGATTTTTACAAAAAACCTGCTGATTTTTACAATAGACTTAAAATTAATTTTTTGGGGTGTACAATATAAACAGATAAATAATCGTATAATTAGTGTGAAGGGAGGATTTATTATGGTAAAAAAGGTATTATGTGGATTTATTGCAGGTTTATTTGTATTGGGTAGCTGCTTTAAAGCAGAAGCAGGAGTACAGGGAGGAACAGCATGGTATTCCGGATATGAAAATCTTAATTTTTATGCCGGAAATGTATATGTTAAATGTGAGTATGGAGTTAAGGAGGATGCGGCTTATGTAAATATGGATGCAAATGATGTATGTGATTTTAGTGTTAACGGATATGCATATGACTGGTGGGGATTTGAGTATAGATTGTATGGGGGAGCAGACCAGACTACATCTTTTGGAGTAAGTTGTAAAAATACGGTATTTGACCAAATGGTGCGAGTTACAGCATCTGTGAGAGCTGATGGTCCTGAAACAGGAACGACCGCATATTTTGACCATGATTTCAGAGAAAACTTTTATGAGTAATTTGAGACAAAATTAAAAAATGATTTTTCGGCGAGGTGAGATTAATGTGATAAAGAAATTTGCTTGTTTTTTAGCTGTGGTTTTATGTTTAATTGCGTGCGGCTGTTCAAATAAGAGTGTTGATGTGGGCAGTTCGGGTGAGGACGATTTACAGCCTTATTGGAATATGTTTAATCAGCCTGTGGCGGCGGCGGAAAACGGATATTATTACATATATCAAAGAAATATTCAAGACGGCGTATATATGAAAAATTTAATTGCGTATATGGACGGTCAGACAAAGAGTACGACTATATTATGCAATAAGCCGGAATGCAGGCACGAGGATGAGAACTGTGACGCCGCGTTGGGGGACGAATACAACAGTCAAAGCATTTATTATTACAAGGGATATATTTATGTTATCAAAAATGACGAAAGCGACGGCAATTCATATCTGGTGCAGATAAAGCCTGACGGGAGCGAGAGGAAGACATTATTTGAATTGGGTACAATAAGCGTTGCTTATAAATTGGCTTTCGGAGGCGACAGCGTATACTGTTATAACCGTGTGGGCGGATACGGAGTGGACGAGACGCAGGAGACGGTGCGCAGGAGAAGTCTGGACGGTAAAGATGACAATATTATTTTTTCTTATACTGCAAAGGGAGCACAGGTTTCAGCTGTAAAATTATATGGGAATAAGGCATTTATACTTGTAACATCATGGACAAAAAATAGCAATTCCGCTGACGTATCCGCGCAGGGAAAAGGAGTTTACATATATGATACGGATACGCAAAAAACAGAATTGTTTATTGACAAAAGTGTAAGCGATTTTACCGTAGATGAGAACGAGGGTAATATATACTATTTTGTAATAGACGACGGCTTGTATGAACAGAAATTATCAACAGGCAGCAGGACAAAACTGCTGGAGTGCGAGGACCGGGTAAATAATTACTGTGAGCTGTCATACGACGGTCAGTATTTATATATGTGCAACGAAATGTATAAAAATATGATTTACAAAACAGACAGCTATGTATGGGTGGTTAAAAAGGACGGCGAGATTGTAAATAAAATAGAAACAGCAGGCACCTATTGTACGTTTTTTGGAGATGATAAGTATATTTTCGGAACTAATAAGGACAAAGAAATTTTAACTATATCAAAAGCGGAAATAAGTAAAGCAAAGGAGTGGGAAAAGCTTGAAAATCCTTTGATTTTAGAAAATTAAGAGGTGGTCTATGCAGGAGTTGAAAAGGATTGCGTGCAAAAAAAATATAATTATTTTTCTAACATGCATTGCGGTAAATCTTTTTCTTTTTATTAACGCTCAAAGACATGTTTATAACGGTTTAAATCTGCGGGAATATGCGGGAGCCTACGACAGGCTTTTGGAGGCGTGTTTGCAGACGGATACGGATAAAGCGGAAAAACTGCTTGAAGCTTATATAAACGGCTCCGAGGAATATAATAATACTGCCGAACAAAAATCGGCGCAAAGGTTATATGAAAAGATAGAATATATAAAAACATACAGAGAGAAAATAGATTATGTAATAAAAAATGCAGAGCATAAAAGCAGGTTTTCTGTATTTTATAATAAAAACAGCTATTCCTATTACAATATTAAAAAAACACTCCTTGATTTTGAAAAAATGTCCGATATGGAGCTGTCTCTTCAAAATGATTTAGCGGTCGAAAGTTTTTTTGATTATAAATGGATAAACGGCGTCGCTTTTATTTTTATGCTGTTTATATTATATCAGCTGCCGCAGGAGCGTGCTAACGGAATGCTTCCTCTGACGAGGACGGCGTCAGGAGGAAGAGGGAGGCTGGCGGTTTGTCGTCAGCTTATCATTGCGGGCTTGACTGCTTTAAGCGTGACTGTAATGTATATTTCGACGCTAATATGTTCGTTTTTGATTTACGGAGCTTCGGATAATATAAACGCTCCCATTCAGACGCTTCAAAGCTTTTCAATGTATACTCATGCAAATTCGCAGCTTGATTTTTTAATTATAAGCTGTCTTAAAAATATTCTTGTCGTATATACGATTGTGTGCATAGTATGGCTTCTTTTAGCTGTATTTAAGGACAGAAAAACAGTAATTATAATTATGGCGGCAATATGCGGTGCAGAATATTTATTTTATAAAAAAATCGAAATTCAGAGCGTATACAGAATGCTTCGTCATATAAATATATTTAATCTGTTAAGCTTTAATGATATTTCTATGGGGTATCTGAATACCGGAATACGTTCGTGGGTAGTGTCGGTTGAGAGCCTTATTTTATATGCATGCTCCGCAGTTTGTATCGCGTGTTCGGTGGCGGCTGTTATTATTTTTGAAAAAATGAACAAGGGAATAGAGATAAACGTGCTTAGGCGTTCTCTTTGGAATATAGAGATATTTTGTCAAAAAGTTGTCGCCGGTATGCCTATGCTGTTAAAAGAAATATATAAAATTGTGTTTTCCAGAAGCAGCATTATAATTATTGTTTTGCTGGTAGCGCTTACCGTTTATTTTTGCAGGGACAGCAAAATGAATTTTTCCCAGGCTCAAAATCAGCTTGATAAAAAATATTCGCAAATGGGAGGTGCTGATTATTCCGAATTAGAGGAAGAAGCTTTAAGTACTAAAGAAAGATATATTGAAGCTCAGAACAGAAAGCTGCAGCTTATAAATTATTCCGGAGATGAAGAACATGAGGCGTATATTGAGGCGTTTGAGGAAAGCATGGAGCTGGAAACGCAGGTAAAGGCTTATTCGGAAATATATACTAAGCTCTCATATTTAGACGAGTTAAAGGCTTCAAGCGGTATAAACGGCTATATGATGTCGGACAGAGGCTATGAGGAGTTAATAGGAAAATACGGGGAGAGCAGAGAAATAAAAATTTTATTCTGTCTTTCATGTGCTGTTATTTTGATATTATCCGAGGGTTTTCGCAGAGAATATGAGACAAAAATGGCGGCGCTGCTTTATATGTCGGCAAATGGCAGAGCAAAGCTGTTTGTCGAGAAAATGGCGGCAGGTTTAGTTGTGACTTTATTTTTGTTTGTTCTTACATACGTGATAGATTGGTTTTATCTTGTCAGGTTTTATGATTTTCAGTATATGGATGCGCCTGTTCAAAGTCTTACATTTATGAGAAACTGCACTTTAAATATTAATATTATGGATTATATAGTGCTGCAGTTTATAATGATATATCTGTTTGTGATGACTTTAGCGGCGTTTATATGCTGTGTTATGATATTTGTGAATAATAAAAATGAAAAAGCAGCAATATCCGCTGCGGTTGTAATTTCAATGTTGTGTTCGTGGACAGTTTTGAAATGGGGAATGCTTAACCCTTTGGTAGCATTTATTGTAATGGCGGTGATGCTTGCGGCGTTTATGCTGTTGTCGGGAATATTATGGTGCCGCTGCAAAGTACGATGAATTAGTGCAAATAATTGATTTTTTCTCTTTTATGTGATAGACTGGCAGAAGTTTGCGGCAGCAGGCGGAAAAACCGAGTGTTCGAGACCTTCCACTCGTAAAACAAAACTAAAGGAGAATAATTTAATATGAAAAACAAAAAAGCAGTATTTATTACTCAGGCAGCGGTTATAGCTGCAATTTATGTGGTACTTGTGGTTATTTTTGACTATTGGAGCTTCGGGCCTATACAGTTCAGAGTGGCGGAGGCTCTGACAGTTCTTCCGTATTTTACGCCGGCGGCAATTCCGGGGTTATTTATAGGATGTCTGCTCTCCAACATACTCGGAGGTGCTGTTATATGGGATATTGTGTTCGGATGTGCCGCAACTCTTGTTGGAGACGTCGGTACATATCTTCTCAGAAAATATAAGTGGCTTGCCCCTCTTCCGCCGATTATCGCAAATACGCTTATTGTTCCGTGGGTATTGAAATATGCTTACGGAAATGACGGCATGGTATGGTTTTTTATGCTTACGGTAGGCGGCGGAGAAATTATTGTGTGCGGAGTGCTGGGAATGGTGCTGCTTTTTGCACTGAACAGATACAGACATCAAATATTCAGAATATAAAAAAGAAGTCCGAAATCGGACTTCTCTCACTGACGCGCTATTTCCATTGCTCGAAGAAATCCTCCAGCTTCACAAACGCTTTTGTGAGAACAGAGGCCTCCTCTTCGGTTAAATTTTTCATGACGCTTTCTATCATGGATTTGTGAAAATTTTTATGATGCCTGTAGGCGGAAAGTCCCTTTTCTGTAAGTGAGGCATATACAATTCTTCTGTCCTTTGTGCTTCTGGCACGAAGGACATATCCTTTTTTTACAAGACCGTTCATTTCGATAGTAAGCGTACCCATAGTAACGCCTAAGAGCTTTGAGACTGCGGTCATAGTTTTTGGCTCGTCAATTCCGACAGCTTCTATAATGTGCATGTCGGTAACGGAAATATCTTTAAATTCATCTGTAATAAGTGCTTTTTGTTCAATGTCCAAAATATCGTTAAACAGATTTACTAACAAATTATTTAATACTTCAAATGTATCCATTGGACTTACCTGTTCTTTCTGTATGTCAGCTGACTTAAAATGTAAAAAGATTTAATGCAGAGGGCTGTTATAATTCTGATATGTAATTTTTATGATGTAAACCCCAAACTCTTTAATATATAAACAGTATAAACGAAAAATATCTGATTTGCAATGAAGTGCGTTGAGAAAATAAGCAGTAATAGGGTTTGCATTTTTACAATTTACGTAGTATCATAAATATATAATTAGTTCGCTATGAAAAAGGAGATAGTATGAAGTTCATTGCAATTGGAGAATTGATGTTAAGATTATCTCCGCCAAATTACGAGAAAATAGTTTCCACTCATACTTATGTGGTAAATTATGGCGGAGCAGAAGCAAATGTAGCGGTTTCTTTGGCAAATCTCGGGGTAGATAGTACATTTTTTACAGTTCTTCCCAATTCAGATATAGGCAAGTCTGCAATTAATTATTTTAAGGCAAATGATGTTCACACTAAGCATATCATTAAGGCTGACGGCAGAATGGGCGTATATTATCTTGAGGAGGGGGTTTCAGTAAGACCGGCTCAGGTTATATATGACAGGGCAGGCTCTGCGTTTGCCGAGTATGACTATAAGGATGTAGATTTTGAGGACATTTTAAAGGATTATGACTGGCTTCATCTGAGCGGAATTACGCCGGCGCTCTCTTACAACTGCCGCCGTCTTGTTGATAAGGCAGTAAAGACAGCAAAGAAGCTTGGACTGACTGTGAGCTTTGACCCTAATTTCAGAAGTACGCTTTGGTCTTTCAGTACTGCCAGAGATGTACTTAGCAAATATCTGCCTTATGTTGACGTTCTTATAGGAATTGAGCCTATTCATGTATATAATGAGGACGGAACAGATGTAAAGGACGGTTTGACAATGGATCCTTCTTTCAAGGATATGGACAGAGTTTTCAAGGCCATAGACGCACAGTATCATATGAAGGCTATTGCCAGAACAGTGCGTTATGTTCACTCGGGAAGCAACAACTCTCTCAAGGCTTTCTTTTACACTAACGGTGAGACATATGAGAGCAAGACAATCACATTTGATATTGTGGACCGTGTCGGCGGCGGAGACGCTTTTTCTTCAGGTCTTATTTACGCACTCATGCAGAATGATATGAGTCCGGAAGATACGGTTAATTTTGCGGTGGCTTCCTCAGTAATGAAGCATGCAATCCGCGGCGATACAAATATTACAAGTGTAGACCAGATTAAGAGACTTATGAATAATTCTTCCTTTGATGTTCAGAGATAAGGTTATTTCTGCGGTAAAAGGCAGGCGAATTTTATTGGATTACATATTGTGAATGTGCTTTACATAATTTAAAATTAAATATAATTTAAAAAGAAGCTTTTGAGGACAGGCAGATAAGCTGTTCTCAAAAGCTTCTTTGACTTATGCGGTGATCCAAGATTAAATACTTGTATTTTCATCTGACGGCGGACGTGAAAATGCTGTTTAATAGCGCAGCCTGCGTCTTCTGCCGTGACGGCGCTGCCTCTGTACGCGTCTGACCTCAGAGCGTATATACAGCGCTATGAGTATTGCCGCCCCTACAGCGACAATTATCCATATATTAATGACAATACATTTCTTTTGTTTTAAAGCAGAGGTATTATCATTTGTTGCATACGGAAGATTGCTTGAAGCTGCAATATTTTCATCCGATGACAGGGTAAGATTAGCAGTTCCGACAATATTGTCTCCGTAGGTGAAGTTAAGGTGTGCGGTATATATTCCGTTTTCACTTGAGGTCTCATAGTTATCGTCAATGTCAAGCGTAACATTTCCCACTGAAGCATCCTTTGGAAGAGTAAGCGTCGATGCTTTCAGGTTGAAATTGAGATTGTATTTATTAAATACCGATGACTGATAATAGCTGTCGCTTGAAAATAATGAGCTTATTGTGTTTCCTGAAGCCGTGATTTTTTTGAAGTTTGCAAAGCCCCAGTCAAAAAGCGAACGGGTATCCTCAAAGCGTTCCTTTTCACCCGATTTAAAGCACACGCATATAAGGCGCATATCGTCTTTTTCGGCAAATGTGACAAGAGTGTAGCCGGCCTGGTCAGTAAAGCCTGTCTTTCCGCCTTTGCAGTATTCGTAATAGTACTCTCTTCCCTTGAGCATAAGATGACGGTGTCTGAAAATTCTTTCCTCACTTGTCTTGTTGGTAGGAGGAATAGTATATGTTGTAGATGTCGAATCGATATTTACAAACGTCGAATTGTTGTAGCAGCCCTTTGCTATCATAGCCATATCGTAGGCGGTTGTATAGTGGTTGTCGTCATGCAGTCCGCTGGCATTGCTGAAATGCGTGTTGATTGCACCGAGTTCTTTTGCGCGCTCGTTCATCAGGTCTGTGAAAGCCGACAGAGAGCCGCTTACATGTTCCGCGAGACCATATGCTATCTCATTTGCAGAGTACAGAAGCAGTCCGTATAAAGCCTGTTCTACGGTGTACTGTTCTCCGGTTTTAGTGCCGAGATTTGAGTCCTCGTAGGTTACTGAATTTGCCGCCTCACTCGAAAATGTTACTATCTCGTCAAGACTGCAGTTTTCGATAGTCAGAAGACCGGTCAGAATTTTTGTTGTACTCGCCGGATAGGCGCGGGCATGAGCATCTTTCTGATAGAGAATGGCGCCTGTGTCAGCGTCTATTAGGATTGCGCTCTGTGCGACAATATTCGGAGCTTCCGGCCAATCAAGAGAGGCGTCCTGAGACGTGTTCTGTGAAGTACCGTTTTCGGTGTCTTCGGCATATATATCCCCTCCGGACATAAAAACAGTGCCGATTACTGTGCTTAAAGTAAGTATAACGGCAGAAATCCGCTTAACAAATCTATTCATAAATTTACAGTCCTTTCAGCAAAATCAAAAGTTATGTAACATATTATACAGCCCATCAGACTCCAAATCAATGGCGGTGTTCACAATACTTTCTAAAAACAGCCGAGGACTCTGTAACAGGTTTAAAAATGTTCAATATCTTAAAAGTGTGCGGCTTGACACTGAAAACATCAGTGTGATATACTGCATCTGCTAAAATTTTAGTGTGGATTTTTCAAGTTAAATATTATGTATTTAATTTTTTTCGCCGCACAATTATCCTTTTGGATAATTGTGTGGTTTTTTTGTTTCTGTGGGTGAGAACAGCCATTATATAAAAAAGAAGAAAGGAATGAAAAATATGAACGATACTTTTATGAAGGAGAAGCCTATACTGCCGCTGCTTGCGTCAATGGCGCTTCCTATGGTTATTTCCATGCTTGTAAATTCTCTGTATAATATTGTTGACAGTTTTTTTGTGGCAAAGATAAGTGAGCAGGCTATGACTGCGCTGTCGCTGGTCTATCCGGTTCAGAATTTTATTAACGCCGTTGCCATTGGATTCGGAGTGGGTATAAGCGCTTTGATTTCGCTTTATCTTGGAGCGGGAGATAAAAATAATGCCGCTGCTGCAGCAACGCGCGGTTTAATCCTTTCTGTTTTACACGGGATTATTATGACAATAGCGTGTATTGCTGTAATGCCGCTTTTTCTTAAGATGTTTACATCAGATGAAACAGTGATAGAGCTTGGCGTTGAGTATTCGACTATAGCGTTTATGTTCTCGGTTATAATAATGGCGGGACTGGCGTTTGAAAAAATATTTCAATCGGTAGGCAGGATGAAAGTGACAATGGCTGCGCTGCTTTGCGGAAGTATAACTAATATTATTTTAGACCCGGTATTAATTTTCGGAGTTGGATTTTTTCCGGAAATGGGTATTGCCGGAGCGGCGCTTGCAACCGGAATAGGTCAGGTTGTGACGCTGGTAATTTATCTTGTTGTATATATGACTCGTCCTATTGTGATAAAATTGGATAAAAAGTATGTTTCTTTAAATAAAAAAATAGATTTAAAACTGTACGGAATAGGTATTCCCGCAGTATTAAATCTTGCTCTGCCGTCTCTGCTTATTTCATTTCTGAACGCGATTTTGGCGGTGTACTCTCAAAGCTATGTTGTCGTCCTGGGAATTTATTATAAACTGCAGACATTTCTTTATCTTCCGGCAAACGGAATTGTTCAGGGTATGAGACCTGTGATTGGATATAATTTCGGAGCGGGTGAGCATAAGAGAGTCAGCAAAATATTTAATATTACGCTTTGCATGAACTGTATTATTATGGCTCTGGGAACAGCTGTAAGTCTTGCCGCGGCGGGACAGCTCATAGGATTATTTACGGATAATCCGCAGACTGTTGATATTGGCAGGACAGCGATTCGAATTATAAGCGCCGGATTTATTGTATCCGCTGTATCTGTGACGGCATCAGGGGCGCTTGAGGGAATAGGCAAGGGGACCCAGTCGCTTAAAATATCGCTGTTCAGGTATATTTTTATTATAATACCTGCTGCATTTATTTTGTGCAGACTTGCAGGAGTATCAAGCGTGTGGAACGCTTTCTGGATAACCGAGCTTATCACGGCTGTGATAGCGGCAGTTGTTTACAAAAAATCAGTAAGCGCCGTGAAAAGTAAAGTTTGACCTTGCATGACATTATAGTTTTAAACTGCTTGTGCAAATGATAAAAGTTTATTATAATAGATAATACTGTTTATATTTACAGACATTTTGGATTTGCAGATTTTAAATATAAAAGTACTGGAGAAGAGTTATGAGACTTAGGAATGTTCCGGGCGCAAGAGAGGTTATGATTGAAAATCAGTATGTTTATACTGAGCCTGAGGGTATGAATGGCACATGGCATGATATATTCGGCAACAGTAATCCTGTCCATATAGAAATCGGTATGGGAAAGGGCAGATTTATTACGGAGCTTGCCGGGATTAATCCTGACATTAATTATGTAGGTATAGAAAAGTATTCAAGTGTTCTTCTGAGAGCGGTGGAAAAACAGAATGAATTGCAGCTTCCGAATTTGAGATTTATAAGAATGGACGCGGAAAATATATGCGAGGTTTTTAATAAAGGCGAGGTTGATAAAATATATTTGAATTTCTCAGACCCGTGGCCGAAGGACAGACATGCCAAGAGACGTCTTACATCGAGACAGTTTTTTGAGAGGTACGGAAAAATTTTAAAGGATGGCGGGCGCGTTGAGTTTAAGACGGACAACAGAATGCTGTTTGATTTTTCAGTGGAGGAGGTTAAGGAGGCTGACGGCTGGAGCCTTGAGGCTGTCACATATGATTTGCATAATGATAAGCAAATGTCGGCAGGTAATGTGATGACTGAGTATGAGGAGAGGTTTTCGTCTCAGGGAAATCCCATTTGTAAATTGTCTGCCGTATTAGGGTAGCCGAAAGATAAATGCGGCATATAATGAAATAAGAATATTTGCGGGGCTGATATTTTATGGGACGTCCTCCGAAATCACTTCAGCGGTTATCTTATTCGTTATTCTGCCGCAGGAATATTAATAAACGAATTTTCAAAATTAAAAGAAACTGGGATGAAATTTCAAGAATTATATGCGGACCCGGTGGGAAGCATAAAAAATAAATAATAAAAAATAAAATTGTTCTAAATTAAAAACAAAAAAATACTTGCATTTTGTAAAATTATCTTATATAATAGCCCTTGTGTTCGAGAGAGCATACAAAATCAGATAAGCGCCGCTAGCTCAGTTGGTAGAGCACCTGACTCTTAATCAGGGTGTCCAGGGTTCGAACCCCTGGCGGCGCACTTGCAAAAGTCTTATGATTTGGTCATTGGAGCCAGGTTGTGGGGCTTTTATTTTTTTGCCGTCTATCAGATATGTATAATTTACCGGAAGATGTTATTTATTTCATAAGGGGGATTTATTGTGGGGATAAATATTTGGTATTTTCTTATATGTGCAGCCGAAATATATACAATATGTAACTATTATTCCATGTTTTTTGAGTACAGGTACGGAAAGATATTTGGGTCATCGGCAGCCGCATTATCATACATTATGCTTTTCACGGCTCAGAAATATGGACAGGCTGTTTTTCAGCTTTTGGTGTTTGCGGCGGTTAATATACTGATTTGCGCGTTCATTTATAAGGGAAGCTCAGCAGATATTTGTTTCCACGCAGTTTTGATGACAGCTTTAATATGTCTGTCTCATACGGCAGCTTTTTCGTTTTTGATGGAAATATTTTATATAATTAAAGGACGAAATATGTATTTTATCTCAGATATATCACTTAGCGCCGGCGTATTAATATTATATATTTTAGTAAAAATTATTGTAAAAACACAGAATAAAGTCGGAGCTTCTGAGGAAAAAGGAAAATATAAAAAACGGTCTGATAGCGCTGTTTTGCTGATGTGTGTTGTCCCTGCGATGTCCGTATTCGCATATATAGTTTTTCTTTCTGTATTTTTAAAAGAAAAATTATCGGAGCAGACATGGTTTATTGTTTTTATTTGTTCAGTTATATTTTTGGCAATAAACGTACTCATGGTTATTTTATACAGATATTTAAAATATATTATCGCTGACTTTTATGAGATGAAACTTAAATTCAAGAGCCAAATCGCAGAGTCTGATTATTACAGGGAGCTTTCACAGAGAAATGAAAGCCAGAAAATTATAGTGCATGACATTAAAAATCACCTGAATACTATCAGAGTGCTCAATGAGCAGGGAGAGACGGCGGAGATAAAAAAATATATCGACAGTCTTGTAGAGGCGTCTAAATTTCATAGAAAAGTCAGATACAGCGATAATATAGCGCTTAATTCCGTGCTCCAGAAGTATTTACAGTACTGTGAGGACAATAAGATAAATTTTCAGGTTGATATAGGAAATGAGAGTGTAGATTTTTTAAATTATGATGAAGTATCGGCGCTGTTCGGCAATCTGGTTGAAAACGCCGCGGAGGCAGCGTCAAAAGTAGAGCCTGAAAATTTAAGGTTTATTGATTTAAGCGTTAAATACAGAAGGGATGAGCACAGGACAGTAATTACCGTTCAGAATTCATGCTGTGTTAGACCGCTTTACGATGAGCACGGAGCAAGTATAACGAGTAAATGGGAAAAGGACAGTCATGGATACGGTACAAAAAGTATCACTAAAATAGTTAAAAAATATAACGGAAAAATAAGAAAATCATATATAGAGGCGGATAAAATTTTTTATGAGCAGATTTATATTGATAATAAGAAAGCAGTGAAAGCATGAGCATGCGGTGACTGCAATGGGGAGCTGTTTTCTGCATTTTCCATGTCTTTTCGGGCATAATAACCATATCCTGAAATGCGAAAGGAGGATATAAAGATGCGTCCGAGAAGAAAATATGACAAAGATGACAGTTATTTTACGGATGAGGATTATCTGATAAGCAGAAAAATGCTTGGCGATGATGATACCTTTGACGAAGATTATCTTGATATGGCAGACGCGGTCTCATCAAGCGACTGCACAGGTCTGGTTACAAACGGTCCCGGGCTTGAAGATGAGCTTAGCCATTACAGTCAGTTATATAAGTTCGGAACAAGTCCTGACGAATAATTTCTTATTTATTAAATTATAAACATTTTATAATAAATTTATTGCTGTAATTGACTGGCAAAGCGACATGTTATATTATAACAGCAAGTCGGATATCTGACGAGACGGACATGACCTGTCCGGTACATCCGGTATCCGGCTTTTTTTTGAGACTGTGAGGAGTGAGAATTGTACGGATATGTTGTGGTAAATAAGCCCGAGCTTAAATTCAGGGAATTTGATGTATACAGGTCATATTACTGCGGACTGTGTAAAATTTTGGGAGAGAAGTACGGTGTCTCAGGCAGAATTTCACTGAGCTATGATATGACATTTTTGATTATGCTGCTCTCGGGACTTTATGAGCCAAAGACAGAGTATTCCGAGGAGAGGTGCATTGTACATCCCGCTTCAAAGCATCCTGTCCGGTATAATGAGGTGACTGATTATGTCGCAGATATGAACATTCTTATGATGTATTATAAGTGTGTCGACGACTGGAAGGATGAACATAAATTTACAAGAAAAATACTGGCTGACAGTTATCACAAAAGAGTTGACAAAATAATAGAAAAGCACGGCAGGAAGGCGGATTTAATCCGCGGTATGCTCGACAGGCTTGCCGTACTTGAAAGTGATAACAGCAGCGATATTGACAAGGTTTCGCGGTGTTTCGGTGAAATTCTGTCGGCGGTGACGGCATGGCGCGATGATGAATGGCAGGAAAATCTTTCTAAGCTGGGATTTTTTCTCGGAAAATACATTTACATTCTCGACGCGTATGATGATTTGCAGACAGATATTAAGAAAAATAACTATAATATGCTAAAAGTTTATGCTCAAAACAGCGGTTTTGATGAATTTGTCGAAGGGATTTTAAACGGAGTTATGGCGGAGTGCGCAAGATATTTCGAGCGACTGCCGATTATACAGGATGCGGAAATTCTCAGAAATATAATCTATTCCGGAGTGTGGACGAGGTACGAGATTGCAAAGCACAGGCGGCAAAAAGAGGATCAGAGCAAATAAAATTTTAAATACAGGAGTGTTAAGGTGGCAGACCCATATCAGATATTAGGTGTATCAAGAGATGCATCGGACGAGGAAATTAAAAAAGCATACAGAACGTTAAGCCGTAAATATCATCCTGACGCTAACATAAATAATCCTAATAAGGATAAGGCTGAGGAAATGTTTAAGACTGTTCAGCAGGCATATAACCAGATTATGAAGGAAAAAGAATCGGGATACAGCTCAGCGGGCGGATATTCCGGTTACGGAGGTTATTCAGGCTACGGCTCTGCCGGAAGAAGCGCGGGAAACAGCGGCCGAGGATATGGCTATGACGGCGACAATCAGGGCACAGGTGAAAACCCATATGGTGATTTCGGCGGTTTCTGGGGGTTTGGTCCATTTGGCTTCGGGGGATATTCTTACAGCGGCTACGGTCAGGATAATCCCGAAAATATGGGTGACGACGAGACAAGCCGTCATCTGAAGGCGGCGGTTAATTACATTAACAGCGGAGCTTACGAGGAGGCTGTTAATGTTTTAAACGGAATTGATAACCGGGACAGCAGATGGTATTATTACAGCGCAAAGGCAAATTCGGGCGCGGGAAATACCGCCACGGCATTGGAGCACGCAAAGCACGCGGTCGAACTCGACCCGGACAATATGGCATATCAGACGCTTTACAGGCAGCTTCAAAGCGGAGGACAGTGGTATACCGGAAGGGGCAGGCAGTACGGCAGAACAACAATAAATCCGGGAGGCTACTGCATGTCGCTGCTGTGTTTAAACTTATGCTGCAGTCCATACTGCGGAGTGAGATTTTGCTGATTAAATATAAAAAGTTAAAGGCACGGATTAAGTCAAGTGTAAATTTTTACAGAGATTTGCAATATTGACTTATCCGTGCTTTTTGTTTTGCAACTTTCAAAATTATTGAAGTTGGTTTAAGCGCTCAAACAGAATATCAAACTGTACGGGGCCCATATCAAGAATAAATTTGTGAAAATTTTTCAGATTAAAGCTGTCTCCCAGTTTTTCAGAGGCAGCTTTTTTGAGCTCCATAAAACCTACATAGCCGAGAACGTACTGGCAGTAGTTGGCGGGCTCTGAAATCATCTGCATATACATTTGGGAGGCAATGCTTCTGTCAGTGAAACCGTACTGGCTGATAAAGCTGTAAACATCGTTTTCGGTCCAGCCGAAATAGTTTACACCTATGTCAACCTTGCCGTAAATGCACATTATAGCGGCATAATTTGCCTGCATCATTGAGTTTAAGGCGGCGTTTCCGGTGTCGGCATACTGGTAAGAAAGAGCCTCGCAGTAGGTAGCCCAGCCCTCGACATATCCGCCCGGCTCAATAAGATAGCGTATTAAGTCCGGATCAGAGTCGGCAAAATAGGTAATCTGATATAAATGTCCCGGAAAACCCTCATGTGCAAGAGTTGTGTAAATGTCTGAGCCGCTGCCGCTTCCCGGATTTATATAGATAGAGTTATTTGAGATATTGTCAATCTGAGGCGTGAAATACATTGCCGGACTGGCGTAATCCTGCAGCGCTTCCGTAATGTATTTTACATCGTAGTTTACATCAGGACCGGCAGGAAAATCATCAGCTATTTTCTGTTTTAAATCAGAAAGAATTTCCATAGGCTCCGTGAGCGAAAACCCAAACGAGTCAAATTTGTCGGCAATCGTCGGGTCTTTTCTCATAAGTCCCTGGATTGTCAGAAGATTTTTTGTAATATATGAATCCAGCAGTTCGTCATACTCCTCAATAGTTTTATCCCAGCCCATTTCGCTGTCAACCAGATATTCAAAATATTTTTGACCGTTTGGATAATTGCACAGACCTCCGCTGTATTTTCCTGTGTCTTTAAGCTTTTCAAGTCCGTCGGCGAGAATTTCGTAACCTTTAATTACATGCTCGCTTACAGCCGTTTTATTTCGTTCTTTATAAGCATTTTTTTCTTCTTCGGACAATTCTGAAAATGAGTCCAGTTTTTCTTCAAAGGTAGTAATAAGGTAGCCGTCATTTGCGCTGTCAATAAAGGTACGGCATTGCTCGATAATTTGCCCGGCGAGAGAGCTTTCCATAAAATAGCCGTTTTCGCTGCGCAATGTTTCATAGTCGATAAGACTTGCGAAATATTCATCAGTGTCCTCGATAATTGAAAGATATTCGTCTATGTCTTTTAACTCGTTAAATGCGTATTCGGCATATATAATAGGAAGCTGTACCTGGATTCCCACTGTCGTTGACAGACTTGTATTAAAGAGATATAAGTCACAGTATTCAAGCTCTGTCTCAAGGTATTTTTTCAGTTGGTCATAGGTTATCTGCTGGCTTGCCGAGAGCTGACTTCTGTCAAAGGAGCCAAGCGCGGTAAGGCAGTTTACTATGTCAGAGGTATCGTCAGGATTTTCGGTATTGTAACGGCCAAGTCCCTTTGTGTACTCAGTAATTCCGTAATTTTCGGGGTGCTGAAGATAGGAGTGAAGCGTCAGAGTATCAGAGCTGACTGTCTCGCGAAAAAGGCCGTCTGCAAATTCGGTAAATGCCGTATTTTCTTCAGATGTATAATTCTGAGTCTGACCGCTGTCGGAATTATTTTTTTGCCAGCCGCACCCTGCAAGCGATGAGACGCTTAGGGACAGGCACAGTAAAATAATCAGCAGGCGTTTAGTGATATTTTTCATTTTAACCTCCATTCCTGTAACTTTTTTTCATATCATGATTGTGTCAGGTGCAAGCAGGCATAAAGTTTAGTTTGTGCGCTTTGCTCACGCTATTATACTATATTTTCAACAGTCGTGCAAAATGCTGCTCTTGATATATTAATTTACTTTTGTTACAATATTTTAATTAAATCAGGAAAGAGTGAGGAGGCTATGTATAATGCCACAGAATAAAGGACCATTTTATATGACGACGGCGATTGCCTACACGTCAGGCAAACCGCATATCGGAAACACTTATGAGATCGTGCTTGCGGACAGCATTGCAAGATATAAAAGACAGCAGGGATATGATGTGTTTTTCCAGACAGGCACAGACGAGCATGGACAAAAGATTGAGCTTAAGGCTGAGGAAGCCGGAATTACCCCTAAAGAATTTGTCGATAATGTTTCAGGTGAGATTAAGAGAATCTGGGATTTGATGAACACCTCTTATGATAAATTTATAAGAACAACTGATGAGTATCATGAGAAGCAGGTGCAGAAAATATTCAGAAAGCTGTATGAAAAGGGCGATATTTACAAGGGGGAGTACGAGGGAATGTACTGCACGCCATGTGAGTCATTTTTTACGGCATCACAGCTCGTTGACGGAAAATGTCCTGACTGCGGCAGACCTTGTCAGCCGGCTAAGGAAGAGGCATATTTCTTTAAGATGAGCAAATACACAAATAAGCTTATCGAGCACATTGAAAAGCACCCTGAATTTATTCAGCCGGAGTCAAGAAAAAATGAGATGATGAATAACTTCCTCAAAGCGGGTCTGCAGGATCTGTGTGTATCGCGATCATCGTTTAAGTGGGGCATTCCGGTGGATTTTGACGACCGCCATGTTATTTATGTGTGGATAGATGCGCTCACAAACTATATTACAGGACTCGGCTATGACGCCGACGGCGGCAGCAGCGAGATGTTTAAGAAATACTGGCCTGCTGACCTTCATTTAATCGGAAAGGATATTTTAAGGTTTCATACAATCTACTGGCCTATCATACTTATGGCACTTGACCTGCCGCTGCCGAAGCAGATTTTCGGACATCCGTGGCTTTTGCAGGGTGACGGCAAGATGAGCAAGTCTAAGGGAAATGTTATCTATGCGGACGACCTTGTAGACTTGTTCGGCGTAGATGCGGTGAGATATTTTGTACTTCATGAGATGCCTTTTGAAAATGACGGCGTGATTTCGTGGGAGCTTCTGGTTGAGCGTCTCAATTCGGAACTCGCGAATACTCTCGGCAATCTTGTGAACAGAACTATTGCGATGTCTGATAAATATTTTGACGGCAGCGTTGTAAAGACCGGTGCTGACACGACAGGTGCGGGAGAGGACGAAACTGGTGCCAGCCTTGATTTTGACGCTGATTTAAAATCGGTTGTGACGGGAACAAGGGCAAGGGTTGAGGAGAAGATGAAAACGCTTCATGTTGCCGATGCGATAACCGAGATATTTGCATTGTTTAAGCGCTGCAACAAGTATATAGACGAGACAATGCCGTGGGCTCTCGCTAAGGACGAGTCAAAAAAGGAGCGCTTAAGCGAGGTGCTCTATAACCTTGTCGAGAGTATTACAATCGGAGCAAACCTGCTTACACCGTTTATGCCGGAGACAGCAGAGAGAATTCTTAAGCAGCTCAATCCTGATAATCCGAAAGCTGAAGTAAGAGATTTTGATGATTTGGACAAGTTCGGTCTCAGAGAGAGCGGAATAAAGGTTACAGATAAGCCTGAGATTTTGTTTGCACGCCTTGATATGGAAGAGGTGTTAAAGAAGGCAGAGGAAATTCAGGAGGCACAGCGCGCAGCAGATGATGCGGCAGCTTATCCTGAGGTTGAAAGGAAGCCTGAAATTACGATTGATGATTTCGATAAAATTCAGATACAGGTGGGAGAGGTATTAAAGTGCGAGCCCGTAAAGAAGGCTAAGAAGCTTCTGGTTTCCCAGATTCGTGTCGGCAATGAGATCAGACAGATAGTATCGGGAATTGCCGCATATTATAAGCCTGAGGAAATGGTCGGAAAGAAGGTAGCGGTTATCACAAATCTTAAGCCGTGCAAGCTCTGCGGAGTAGAATCTCAGGGAATGATACTTGCGGCAGGAGACGATGCGGGTAATCTTTCAGTCATGACTGTTGACAGGGATATTATCTCAGGAAGCGAAATATGCTGAAAAATCGGGGCATCCCCGCAAAATGAGCAGTCATCGGCAGACGACATATCAAAATAATAAATATATTTTACTAAACTGTCATATCGGAGCTGAGAAACCGATATGGCAGTTTTTATTCTATAGGAAAGTTCTCTGAACTTCCTATAGAATAAAAATGCTCCGCAGGAGGCGCACAGATGCGTCGGGTGAAATAATTTTAAAAAAATAGAAATAATATTCACACAAATTTTATTGCTTCTTCAGCAGAATATAATTTATATTTTACATTCTCTGTGTATTATATGACTCGTAAGTTTTGCCACGGCAAAACGGACAATATGTATGAATATAAAATTGAGGAAGGAAGATAGGGATGAGAAAAACAAAGAAGCTTGTGGAAAGAAATAAGCCGGCTAAGGCCATTGCAAAAAGAGTTGCGTGCGCTGCAACTGCAGGTATATTGTCAGTCGCAACGGTGATGCCGGCGTTTGCACAGGACGCTGCAATTCAGCCGCAGCAGGCGGACTATGGTTACTATGTTGATAACTATAAGAAAAATGGAGAGGATTCTGTAAAGGATACACTTGAAAATCCTGCCAACGGCGTGCTTTCACAGATGCTTGAAATTTTTACTCCGGGTACGGAATGGAACAACGGCACAATTCTCAATAAGGCGATGCATGAGATGAATATTGCTGAGACCGCGAAGATTAGAGACAACGCATCACAGGAGCAGCAGGTGCTTGCGTTTTATGATGATGTGCGTGACAAGAATTACAGCATGATTTCAGGACTTGGCAAGTATGCGGAGGAGTTTAAACAGGGCGTAAACGCTCAAAGCTATGTTATGAAGTCGTCCGAGTACAATGAGGCAAAGGCTGCGGGTAAGACAGAGGCTGATTTCGGAGACAATACGGATATATGGTCCGACGCAGTTCCGGAGGATGCTCAGACCAATAATTATACGGATGTACATAATGACTCACAGTGGGCATCGGCTACTGGAGACTATGCAGGTATTGTTAATCTGGTAGCGGCGTTGAGAGGCGGTGCAGCAAGCACGTCACCGGCAAAAAAATATTATAAATATATGAGACCGTTCCGCTGGTCAAGACTGGACGAGAACCTTTCAAAGGTGACAATTCTTTCGTCTCTCACGACTATGGAAAAGAGCGACCCAAGCAATGACGGCGGTTATCCGAGCGGACACACCAACGCCGCTTATCTTGCAGCCATAGCTATGGCTTACTCAGTGCCTGAGCAGTATTCAGAGCTTATGCTCCGTGCAAGTGAGCTCGGATATGACAGAATTGTTGCGGGTATGCATTCATGCCTTGATGTTATCGGAGGAAGAATGACATCCACAGCTATCGCCGCATCTAATTTATATGATGCCGACAATGCGGAAGTAAAAGCCGCTGCTGTGGTATCCGGAGACAAGCTTGTCGGCAGTGACAGCACTGTAGAGGAAAAGTCCGACTATGAAGCTTATCAGCAGGATAAGGCGACATATCTTTACAGAATGACATATAATTTAAAGGAGGAAGGCTCTGATACAACAAAGGAAATGGTTGTTCCTAAGGGCGCAGAGGCGCTTCTTGAGTCGAGATACCCATATATGGATTCTGACCAGATAAGGTATGTGCTTTACACAACAGGAATTTCATCGGGTTATTCAGTCCTTGACGATGCAGAGGGATGGGGCAGACTTAATCTTTTTGAGGCTGCTAACGGCTACGGAGCGTTTGTAACAGATGTAACGGCAGATATGGATGCCTCAAAGGGCGGCTTTAATGCGGCGGATAACTGGAAAAATGATATTTCAGGCGACGGCTCACTCACAAAGAAAGGAAGCGGTATGCTGGTACTGTCGGGAAATAACTCTTATACAGGAACTACAACAGTTGAAGAGGGAAGTATCCGCGCTGACTATGCAACAGCATTCGGCAACGGAAATGTTGTTAATAACAGCACGATTACAGAGAATACAGAAGATACTTTAAAGATAAACGGAGATTACACGCAGAGCAAAAACGGAGTTCTTGAGCTTACAGTATCTAATGAAAACGATTTTGTGGATATTTCGGGAAATGCATCGTTTGGAGGAAAGCTTGTATTAAATCTTGACAACTATATTCCTGAAACGGATACGGAAATTTTAAAGTGTGCGTCAGTTGTATCACAGTTTGATGAGATTGAAATAAACGCACCTGAAGGCTTTACGGGCAGTCTTGTGTATACGGACAGCGGTTTGAATATCAGCTTTGACACGGTTTCAAATGATACAAACAACGAAAATGCGTCTCCAAACACAGGTGACACATCAGCAAATATTTTTGTGTTCGCGGCGTTTGTTCTCTCTCTGGCAGGTATTTTATCAGCGGCTTATGTAAATAAGAACAGAGAGGAAATTTGAATTAAAAGAAAATTATAAGCGGTACGGGGAAATCCGTTCTGAGAGTAAAATCCGGCAGCAGGTCTGCCGGATTTTTTGGTTGCTGAAAACCATGCGGACAGGTATAATGTGCACAGAGTGCACATTATACCTGTGCATTAATTTTTGCGTTCACCGCAAAAATTAGAGCGCTTGAAATCAGCAGGACTATGGAGGATTTGGACTTGAAGATATTTGAGACACATGCGCATTATGACGACGAAGCATTTTCGCAGGACAGAGATGAGCTGCTTGAGGGAATGCTGTCGCCGGAGGGTGCGCTTGACTATATTATAAATGTTGGGGCAAGCCTTGAGGGGTGCAAAAAATCTCTTGAGCTTGCGGACAGGTATGAGAGAGTGTATGCTGCTGTCGGTGTTCATCCGGAGGAGGTCGATTCTCTTACAAGGCAGGATATAGATTGGATTGTAAAACAGGCTTCTGATAATAAAAAGATAGTTGCAGTAGGTGAAATCGGGCTTGATTATCATTATCCGGAGCCGGAGAAGGAAGTTCAGAAAAATTGGTTCAGGCAGCAGCTTCAGGCGGCACGTGAAGTGAAAAAGCCCGTAATTATACACTCAAGAGAGGCATGTGCGGACACCTTAGAGTGCATGAAACGGGAGCGGGCTGATGAGACGGGCGGCGTTATTCACTGTTATTCGTATACTAAAGAGGCGGCAGAGCAGTTCCTTGATATGGGCTTTTTTATTGGAGTAGGAGGAGTTGTCACGTTTAAAAACGCCAGAAAGCTTGTTGAAACAGTTGAGGCAGTGCCGCTTTCAAGAATTCTGCTGGAGACCGACAGTCCGTATATGGCGCCTGAGCCGCACCGCGGCACGAGAAATGACAGCAGGAATATTGCGTTTGTCGCTGAAAAAATAGCACAAATTAAGGGTGTATCTGCTCAGGAGGTTATTGACACAGCTAATGCAAACGCAAGGAAGCTGTTTTTTGGCAAATAGAGAGCAGAAAATTAACACTAAATTTATAGACGGATAAAAATTATTTAAACATAATTAAAAGTAATGAGGAGCAGCAGGAATGGCACAGAGGTTTGAAAATGTAAAGCATCTTGGAAATCCTACCAATACGATAGAAGTGCTTCAAAAGTACGGATTTTCTTTCCAGAAGAAATATGGTCAGAATTTTTTGATTGATGAGAATATTGTGCGCAAAATTGTCCGGGAGGCGGGAGTTACGGCTGATGATTTTGTACTTGAAATAGGTCCTGGCATAGGCACAATGACACAGATTTTGTGTGAGGAGGCACGGGAAGTTGTAGCGGTCGAGATTGATAAGAAGCTCATACCCATTCTTGAGAATGATACTCTAAAATTTTATGACAATGTCACAGTAATAAATGAGGATGTGCTCAAGCTTGACATCGCGAAGCTGGCTGAGGAGAGAAACAGTGGCAGACCTATTAAGGTTGTGGCAAATCTGCCGTATTATATAACAACTCCTATTATAATGGGGCTTTTTGAGAGCGGTGTGCCTCTCTCAAGCGTTACCGTTATGGTGCAGAAAGAGGTTGCCGACAGGATGCAGGTTGGTCCCGGAACCAAGGATTACGGCGCGCTTTCTCTCGCTGTGCAGTATTACGCAAAGCCACAGGTTGTGCTCACTGTTCCGGCAAGCTGTTTTATGCCGCGTCCGAATGTGGATTCGGCAGTAATAAGACTTTCACGTTATGAAAAACCGCCGGTGCAGGTCTGTGATGAAAAGCTCATGTTTGGAATTATTCGAGCTTCATTTAATCAGAGAAGAAAAACTATGACTAACAGCGTGTGCGGATGTACAGAGCTTGGAATATCTAAAGAACAGCTCGCCGCTGCGCTTGAAAAGTGCGGACTTCCGCCTGCGGTGAGAGGCGAGGCTCTCACGCTTGAGCAGTTTGCCAAGCTTGTCAACGCTCTGAAATCGTGACGGAGCGCAGAGGGGCGGCTTGTGCCGCAAGCCTGATATGTGCAGAAGACAGCACAGAAATGAGGATAATTTATGAAAGAGACGATAAGGGAGTCAAGCAATCTTACAACACTTTGTTATATCGAGAAGGACGGAAGGTATCTTATGATGCACCGCATATCCAAGAAAAACGACGCCAATAAGGGAAAATGGATTGGCGTGGGAGGACATTTTATCGAGGGAGAAAGCCCGGAGGAATGTATGATACGCGAGGTTGAGGAGGAGACGGGGCTTAAGGTTACGTCATTTCGTTTTCGCGGAATTGTGACTTTTATCTTAAAGGATTGGGGCTGTGAATATATGCATTTGTTCACGGTTGACGGCTTTGAGGGAGATTCTGAAAATCTGCCCGAATGTTCAGAGGGTGTTCTTGAGTGGGTGCCGTTTGATGAGATTGAAAAATTAAATCTCTGGGAGGGAGACAGGATTTTTCTGCGTCTGCTGAGGGAAGACAGAGAGTTTTTCTCGCTTAAACTGGAATATGACAAGGACAGGCTGGTGGAAAGCAGACTGTACAATTAACTACGGCAAAGGTCAAAAATCGCGCAGCAGTTTTTGAACGGCAGGTATTTATATTAAGAAATTCAATCTGTTATATATGTGTGTAATATTTGCCTCCCTTTCGGCATAATCTTGCAGTGGGCATGTTAGCTGAAAGGAAGGCTTGTTTTAATGAATGAATATAAGAGACTGGTATCATACATTTATGCGTATCCGGGAGGTGTAAGGGAAAAGAATGTAGGCTTTGCAAAGGCTGAGGTACGCGGCGGAAAGTTTATGCTTCAGGTATCGCTGAGAGGAGTATATACGGACACGCCAGAGTATATGGACATATTTTTTATGGTTGAAAAGGACTCAGCGTCTCCGGGAAAATACAGCCTGCTCCCTGTCGGAAATGTTCTTGTAAAGTCGGGGCTTGGAATGTTTAACGGAATTTATAATCCGGACAATATCGAATCCTCAGGATATACATTTTATGATATTTGCGGGATTGCGGCGGCAAAGTCGGACGACAGATTTTATATGCTTTTCAGTATGTGGGATGATGATGAGGTAAAATCTGACAGAGTTGTATTTCTTCCAAAAGGGTATAAAAGGAGCGAGCCCGAAAAGGAAACTCATGAGCCTCAGCAAAGTCAGGATATAGAGACTGTTGACACAGCTGACACAGATGTGCCGTCCGGCGGACAAAATACGGCAGAGAGCTCAGAAGCTGCTTCCGGCAAACAAGGTGAGGAGTCGGAGCGTAATATATCAGATGAGCAGGGAGATGCAGGAAGTACATCATCGGACGCAGCGAAGTCGGAAGCCATTCCTAAGGAGCAGGGGGAGAATGAGGCACGTGAAGAGTCCGGCGCACAGGTTATGGCGGCGGAATGTGCGGCTGTGGCTGAAAAAGAGCCTGAACAGACATATCAGAATAAAGAAAATTGCGGATATGACAAGAGCGGAACAGATACAGACATGAGTTCTGATTTGATAGAAAGGCTGTTTGAAAACGCAGATTTTATAAACGCTTTTGATGATGATTATTATTACGACTGTATTGAGGTCACGCCTGAAATACTCAAGACGCTGCCTATAGAGGATGAGGTTATTGTAAATAACAGCTTTCTCATACATGGATTTTATAATTTTAAGCATCTTCTGTTCGGAAAAGTGCGTGAAAATGAAAATCATACGAAGTATTTTATCGGAGTTCCGGGAATGTACTGCAACAGAGAGCGGTTTATGGCCTCTATGTTCGGCTTTGACAATTTTAAGAAGAGCCACAGAAGCGATTTTGCCAATCCTTATTTTGGATATTGGTATCAGGAATTCTAGCATGGCTTCAGGGCAGAGGAATAGATTAAAAAATTATTATGATATATATGTGAAGCGAAGATGGTCGCGCCAGTTGTTGTTTATTTTCGCATAGGCGTAGGCTGTACCCTCGCTCAGAAAACCCATTGTCTTAGCGAGCTGTATTGACGGGGTGTTGTCAGGGAGAATGTAAGCCTCTATGCGGTGCATTCCGCATTCGGTAACCATAATTTTCAGAGACAAGGTAAGCATTCTCCTGCCATATCCCATATGTCTGAAAGCCTCGTCAATTTTATAGCCTATAATACAGCTTTTCATATTAGTTTTAATATCAGTGAAAGACACGCTGCCTATAATTTTATCCGATACGCTGTAATCATACAGAAAAAATCTGATATGTTTTCCGTGCAGGCAGGATGAATATTCGGCTTTCAGAAGATTATATATAAATGTATAGGTGTAAAAATTTGACGGCTTGTCCGTCTCATATTTCTCAAAGGATTCTTTATTTCTCTTATAAAAATCAAGGACCTCGCCGGTATGGCTTGTATCCAGCACCTTGAGGGCGAGGCTGTCGGAATGATATTCAAATTTCATTATAATACCCTTATCTGCATATTTTTCTGCAAGTTTATTTTTTACTGTTTCTCAGCTCTCTGAAAAAATCTGAAAGCATTTTGCTGCACACATCGCCAAGTACTCCGCGTGTGACACTGCATACGTGATTAAACCGAGGCATTTCAAGTATATTTAATATTGAGCCGGCGCACCCGGCTTTGGGATTCATAGAGCCTATAACGACACGGGGGATTCTCGACTGTACGATGGCTCCGGCGCACATCTGGCACGGCTCAAGTGTAATGTAGATTGTACAATCCTCAAGGCGCCAGTCGCCGATAATTTTGCACGCCTTTTTAATGGCTGTAATTTCTGCGTGACCGAGGGCTGTCTTGTCTGTGTTGCGCCTGTTATAGCCTCTCCCTATAATTCTGCCTTCATGAACGATTACGCAGCCTATCGGCACTTCGTTTAATTTATATGCCTTTTTAGCCTGAGCGACTGCAGCTTTCATATATTTTATATCTGCATCAGTCTGTTCGGTCGTAACCGGATTTGTATCTACCTGTCTCATATATGTCCTCATTTCCTTCGTAGTAAGAAAAAAAGAATAAGATAATTGTATACTAAACGCAGGAATAATACAAGATTAACACGTTCAGCCGCTTTTTGAAACCTTGACAGCCGGCGCATTAGCGGATATAATTAAACTTACCGCGCAGCCGGGGTAGTAGCGGCACCTTGTACCTGCAATCCGCTATAGCAGGGGTGATGTTTGGCAGAGGGCAATAGTTTATGGAGCAGCCCGATAAAAGTGGTGATGACATTTGGGTCTTCCGCAACGAAAATTCGTGAACCATGTCAGGTCAGGAATGAAGCAGCATTAAGCGAAAGCTTTCGTGTGCCGGAAGGGCGCCTGAATCGAGCTAACTGTATCGGTAACGTCTGTGGACATTTGTTCGAAGCCGGACGCGCGGTTTTATAATGTTTTCAGGCAGATGTTCGGTTGTGTCATTATATTTGTGAAAGTGTGGCATGGCTGGGCTGTGATATATTTAAGGAGGTTTCCGGTGTCATATCAAGCGTTATACAGAAAATGGAGACCGACCAGTTTTTCTGATGTCAAAGGACAGGATCATATAGTGACAACTCTGCGCAATCAGATTAAACTGGACAGAGTGGGGCACGCGTACCTGTTTTGCGGAACAAGGGGTACGGGAAAGACGACAATCGCTAAAATATTTGCGAAGGCTGTAAACTGTGAGCATCCTGTTGACGGAAATCCCTGCGGGGAATGTCCTGTATGCAGGGCTATCGCAGCGGGAACTTCAATGAATGTTATAGAGATTGACGCGGCGTCCAACAACGGAGTGGATAATATCCGTGAAATACGCGAGGAGGTTCAGTATTCTCCGACTGAGGGACGCTATAAGGTATATATTATAGATGAGGTTCACATGCTCTCTATCGGGGCGTTCAATGCGCTTTTAAAGACATTGGAGGAGCCGCCGGCATATGTCATATTTATACTGGCTACGACGGAGGCGCACAAGATTCCCATAACGATATTGTCGAGATGTCAGAGATACGATTTTCACAGAATTTCGATAGATACAATTTCCGATAGGCTTACACAGCTTATGGAGGCTGAAAAAATCAATGTCGAGGACAGGGCGGTAAGATACATTGCAAAGGCGGCGGACGGCTCTATGCGAGACGCGCTGAGCCTTATTGACCAGTGTATCGCGTTTTATCTCGGACAGGATCTGAAGTACGAAAATGTTCTCGAGGTGCTTGGAGCCGTTGATACAACTGTATTTGAAAATATGCTGTCGCTTATAACAGACGGAGATGCCGCTGGCTGTATGAGTCTTGTGGAGAGACTTATAATGCAGGGGCGTGAGCTTGGACAGTTTGTGAGCGACTTCATATGGTATCTGAGAAATATTCTGCTTGTTAAGACAACGGATGACACATCAAAACTTATGGATATAATAGATGTCTCCGATGAGAGTTTAAAGCAGCTTATCGAGGAGGCTAAGCTTGTAGATGAGAACACTCTGATGCGATATATAAGAGTGCTTTCGGATTTGTCAAACGATTTAAAATTTGCGGTACAGAAGCGTATTAAGCTTGAAGTTGCGATTATTAAGCTGTGCAGACCGTCTATGGAGCGGGGCGGGGAGCTCGCAGAGCTGGAGGGCAGGATTTCGCTGCTTGAAAATCAGCTTGAAAAAACACAGCAGAAGCTTAAGGAAGGCGCTTTTACAGCCGGTGCAGCCGGAATACAAGGTCAGCCGTCAAGTTCGTCATCAGACGTCGGGGAAGCTTCAAAGCCTGCCCCAAAGCGCGTTATTGAAGCGCTGCCGGATGATGTAAGACAGATTGCCTCACAGTGGAACAGCATTGTGAATACTGTCGATGACCAGATGCTTGCCGTATGTTTAAGGCAGTGCAACGTGACGCTTGGAAGTGACGGTGCAAGTCTTGAGATTATGGTCAAATCTCCGTCCGTTTATAATACAATTTCGCGTGACGAGGATAAGCGGCGGCTTTCGGATATTATAGAGGAAAGAACCGGTATAAGTGTGAATATTATAGTTACAAAGCTTTCGGATGAGGAGGATTTTCAGAACCGCTTTACCGATATAAGGGAGCTTGTAAATATGGATATAGAAGTAGATGATAAGGAGGAATTTATCTAATGGCAAAGAGAGGCGGATTTCCCGGAGGAATGCCGGGAAACATGAATAATCTGATGAAGCAGGCACAGAGAATGCAGCGCCAGATGGAGACACAGCAGGCAGAGCTTGAGGCTAAGGAGTTTACTGCGGCTGCAGGCGGCGGCGCTGTAGAGGTGACTGTCAGCGGTAAGCGGGAAGTGACAAAGGTTAAGATTGACCCTGAAGCGGTTGACCCGGAAGATGTGGAGATGCTTGAGGATTTGATTATGGCAGCCGCAAACGAGGCTTTAAGAAAGTGTGAGGAAGAGTCACAGGCTCAGATGTCAAAGATTACAGGTGGTCTTTCAGGCTTAGGAGGAGGCCTGTTCTAATGGATATTTACAGCGGTCATATTAATAAATTAATAGAGCAGCTTTCGAGATTACCAGGGGTTGGGGCAAAGAGCGCCCAGCGCCTGGCATTTCACATTATTAACATGCCTAAGGAGGAGGTTTTAAGCCTTATCGGGGCAATAAAGAGCGCAAAGGAAAATGTCCGGTACTGCAGGGAATGTTTTACGCTCACAGATGATGAAATTTGTCCTATCTGCAAAAATGCGGGGCGCGACCACAGCACTATAATGGTGGTAGAGCACACAAGGGACCTTGCCGCTTACGAGAAGACGGGAAAGTATGAAGGTGTGTATCATGTGCTTCACGGAGCTATCAGCCCTATGCTGGGCATAGGTCCGTCGGATATTAAGATTAAAGAGCTTATCAAGCGCCTTGAGGGAGATGTGAATGAGGTTATTATAGCCACAAATTCAAGCCTTGAGGGAGAGACGACGGCAATGTATCTTTCAAGGCTTATCAAGCCTACGGGAATTAAAGTTACAAGGATTGCAAGCGGCGTTCCTGTAGGCGGAGATTTGGAATATATTGACGAGGTCACGCTTCTCAGGGCACTGGAGGGGCGCACCGAGCTGTAGCATAAAAGCGAGGCGGATTAAAAACAATAGAGTTATAAAATACAGATTGCAGCGACGGAGGCTGTTTATGGCGGCAAATATGTTGAATGAGATTGTTTCTGAGCATCGGGCGCGTATGCTCAACCTGAAAAAATATTATCCGTTTTTCAGGCTGACAGAGGTTTCGCTATCCCAGTTTAAGGACGGAAAGTACGAGGTCCTGGACATGGGATATATTGTGATGGGCATACTGCGCTTTTTTATAGAAGAAAATAATTTTAAGGAGAAAGATGTTACATATCCTGAATATCTTGAATTTATACGTGAGCTGATTTCAAGAGATTTCGGGCTTTCTTTAAGTGAAGAGGAAAATAAGGAAATCGGCGGCTACATTTTTGACAAAATAAAAAATGACGGCCGCCCTTTTGATTTTGAATATTTTGACCCGGTTGACAGAAAAAAACGCATTTCAAGAGTCAGAATGATTGAGAGCACTATACGCGATAACACAGTCTGGTATTCTATAAGCGCGGACGCCGTCGAATTTTATCTTGACACCAAAGAGATTAAAGACGAGAGCAGAATAAGCGTCCAGCAGCTTCTGCTGGAAAAAATGATACGCGCGCAGAATTTTAAGGGCGGAACAGAGGTCGTCTGGCGCATTAACGAGGAAGTCAGCCGTCTTACACTCGAAAAAAATGAAGTCATGAATATTATTTCATCTGATGTGTTTGCGGGAATCGAGGCCTACGAGAAATTTGTAGAGACAGGAATGCGCTGGTTTGAAGAGGAGGAAAAGCTGTTTAAGAAAAACAATGAGCTTATTCAGGCAGCGCTTGAGAAGCTGTCAGTCGGCGGAAGGTCTGACGCGCAGTATTACAGGACGGTGAATGAGGTATACGAGCTTCAAAATCAGCTGAATGTTGCAATGAACAGACACGGCGAGCTTCTGCGTGCGTGCACGGACATGCAGCGTCTTACCGATGACGCGGTTATGCGGGCAAAGCTGGGACAGATAAGAAGTCATGTGGATTTTTCCGTGTTGTTAAAGAGAATGATTGATACAGATAACGCTGAGCTGCTTGCGAAGCTTATTAATCCTCTGTGGAAGCCGAAAACAAAAAAAACGTTCAGCGTGGCGGCTATCGATGATGCGCTTACGGTGGGACCGGCAAGGTATCAGGAGGCTGAAAAGGTAAGTCTTGAGCCGGCGAGGGAAATTGTGTTTGATGACGAGCTGGAGGAACAGCGAATAAGCCATAATTATTCTTTTATCATGGAAAATCTTCTGGCGGCTCTGTCGGAGAGAGCTAAGTTTACACTTGAGGAATTTAACGGCGCTATGAGCCGTATGTATTCCGAAAATATTTTAAAAAATGCCGACTATTTTTCTTTTTTTGTAAACCTCTGCCAGAAAAAATTTTATGTAATCGGCGGGAAGGAAATGAGCAGCGAAAGTTTTCTTGACGACATATTAAAAAAACATTTTGCGGACAGGCAGCCGACATCGTTTTCCATTACAGAGTGCAGCGCAAAAGTGCTTGAGCTCGCGCCAGGCTGCGAGGTTACAGATGTCATATTTCAGAGAGAAGGGTAAGATAATAAACGCAGTGTGCGCAGAAATGAGGATTTTATGGACAGCAGAAATTTGGACAGGGCGCTTGATATTGTGTCCAGGCTTATAATGGGTGAAAATGTAAGCGAAAAGGGAGCTGACGCGGCTCTTTATCAGGAATACAGCACAAATGCAGAGGTTTATGACATTGTGCAGATGTCTCTTAAGAAAATGAACCTGAATTTGTATGAGTATAAAAACGCGCTGTATGTCAGCGCGGGGCAGAATAACGCAGTGTTTGGGTACACAAACGAGGAGCTGAAAAAGGAATTAGGAATTAAGCTAAACAAGGAGCTGTATCTTGCATATTTTGTGGTATACAATACGATAACTAATTTTTATACGGACACTGCTGCGACGACGTATGCTGAGTATGTGCGTATAGAGGATGTTGTTGAAAATGTAGACAAAGCAATAAACGGCATAATTGATAAAAGCGCCGGAATTGTTCTTGACGAGGTTGAGGAGAACAGTTTTAAGCAGATTGCCATGAGCTGGGAGGAGCTTCCGGCGGCAACCGTTGAGGAGCAGTCGGGCGTCAGAGCGGCCAGAAATTCAAAAGCCGGGTTTGTCAAAATGGTGTTTAATTTTCTCATATCGCAGGAGCTTCTTGTGGAAAATCAGACGCCGTACCCTGGAGAACGGACACAGTTCGATAAAAACGCGGCGGCTTTAAGTGAAAGCTCTGCGCAGGGGGCGCGCTATTATCCTACCGACCGTTTCCGCGCTCTGATAGAGAATTATTTTGATGATTACAGGGGAAGGTTTTCTCAGCTTTTAATGAGCGATAAGCAAAAAAACAGCGCGGCTGCCGGCGGTGCGGATTTTCAGGGAGAGAGGGAGGAATAGCTGATGCCTCAGATAAACAGGATAAGAGTAAACAATGTAAAATATAATTTCGGAACACAGGTGTATGATGATTTTATGATGCGCCCGAACTGCAGCAGCATGATTTATGATTTGGCAAACGGAGGGGGAAAGAGCCTTCTGATGCTTATGCTTTTGCAGAATGTAATTCCAAACTGTACGCTTGACGAGAAACAGCCTGTTGAGAAGCTGTTTCGTCAGGGCGGAGGCAATACGGTTATTCACTCTCTTATTGAGTGGAGGCTTGAGCCATGCTACCGGAAAGATAATTATAAATACATGACGACCGGTTTCTGTGCGAGAAAGGCGCGGGCGTCAGGCGGCGCGTCAAAAGAGGAGGAAGTTTCGTCTGCTTCTTCGGGTATTGAATACTTTAATTATGTTATCTTTTACAGAGAATTCGGGGACAACGACATAAAAAATTTACCGCTCACAAGCAACGGAGAGAAGATTACATACAATGGTCTCAAGGAGTATCTCAGAAATCTTGAAAAAAATGATTTCAGTGTGTCAGTGAGGATTTTTGACAGAAAGGGAGATTATCAGAACTTTCTTACACAGTACGGAATTTTTGAGAGCCAGTGGGAGATTATACGAGGTATCAATAAGACTGAGGGGCATGTCAGGACATATTTTGAGACAAATTACAGGACAAGCCGTAAGGTTGTAGAGGATTTGCTGATTGAGGAGATTATACAAAAATCATTTAACAACCGTCTTGGAGTTGCCGACGATGAGGGAAAAATGGCGCAGACGCTTCTGGACATCAAGGATAAGCTGCTTGAGCTTTCAAAGAAGCATGCTCAGATTGGAAACTATGACAGACAGGTTGAAGCTGTTAAAAGGTTTGCGAAGTATGCGGCTTCTTTTGAGGATAATTTCCGTCAGAAGCAGGAGCTTGAAAATCAGCTGTATAGCCTGTTGGTTGAGTGTAAAAGGGCTGTGGTCTCAAATGAAGATGAGGCGGAAAGGTGCGGCAGTCTGCTGGAGAAGATGCAGCAGGAGCTTGACAGCGAGCAGTGCGCGATTCAGGCGGCGCAGATTGCGGCGGAGGAGAAATCTCTTGCGGGAGTTCGTGAGCTTGTTGCATCAGGTAACGCGCGGCTTGAGAGCTCAGACAGGCTCTATGCGCAGAAGAGAGAGCAGCTTAAACTTATGGAGTCGGCAAATGACTGTGCGGATTATGTGAGGTATGAAAATTCTCTGGCTCAGCTTAAGGAGACGGTAGACAACCGCATGCTCAGTCATCGGAATATCACGTCAAGGCTTCATGATATTGCGGTAAAATTATATGAGAGTACGGAGGCTCAAAAGAAGAATTTTGAGGATCAGTGCAGTATTTTTGAAAGTCGTGTCACACAGCTCACAGCGGCTCTCGAAGCGGCACAGACAAGGCACAGGGAGTTTTTGAAAAAGCAGGCCGCTGCGGAAAGCCTTGTAAAATTTTCGGGTAAGGAAATAGAGGGGGATGAGAGACAGCTTGCAGATTTAATGGAGAAATGCGGACTTCTGGTGGCTGAAAATGCCGGGGCTGAGGCAGACAATCTGGCTGAGGAGCTTGGGCTGCAAAAGCAGGATATACTTCGCCGCGAGAGGGAATATGATGAGCTGAGTGCACAGTCGGCGAAAGTTCAGGCAGAACTTACAGGTATTGAGGTACGCCGTGATTTTGTTGAGAGCGAGCTTGAACGTGCGGCAAAAAAACAGAAAATCGCTGAGGAATACCGTGAGCAGCTTGAAAATCTCGCAAAAATATATAATGACGGAAATCTTGAACATCTCGACACGCGCATCGGCTCTTTTTATGAAAATGTGAGCCGTGAACTTGATGAGACAGAGAAGGAGGCGTCAAGACTCACAGAGTTTATAGATAACGCTTCAGCCGGAACTTATAAATGCAGAGGGGCATACAGAGATAAGCTCAGAGACTATCTCAAGGCGCGTTATAAGGAGGATGTGGTCGAAGGACATGAGTGGTTTGCGGCGTTAAATGCGGGACAGAAGAGAGATGTGTTTAAGAGGGCTCCGTTCATTGAGTACAGTTTCATTATAAAAAATGATTTTGAGAGGATAAAAGAGGATGCCGCCCTTATGAACTTTGAGCGCGGTGCGTACGCCGTGCCGATTGTCAGCGAACAGGTGCTTTACGACACAAAGCTTGAGGTTAATAAAGAGCTCGTGGCTTTTGCAATGAAGGATATGGGCTTCTTAAGAGATGAGACGCGTCTTAAGTCGGAGCTTGACGCTGCGAGGGAAGAGCTTGAAGGCTTAAATCACAGGCTGGATAAGCTAAGAGACAGAAAGCAGGTAGTGTGGGGTGATTACCTCTGCGTGCTGCGCCGGTACGCGGCTTCGGACCTTGAAGAGCTGTCGGATTTGAAGAATTTAAAGACAAGTCTTTCTGAGTGCGAGGAGGATGAAAAACGTCTTAAAAAGAAGTCAGAGCAGTTAAGGCTGAGCGCTCAAAAATCAGGGGAAATGCTTGAGCAGGCTAAGTCGCGGTATGCTCAGGACTGCGGAAGGCTTGATCTTCTGCATCTTGTAGAGGGACAGAGCAGAAGGCTGTCTGAAAAATACGAAAAACGAGGTGAGGCGGCAAGAGAGGCATCAGAAGCAGAGCAAAGCGTTTCGTCAGCAAAGGAGGAGACAGAAAGATATGCCGGCGAGCTTAGGCAGGCAAAGGATATGCTGGCTTTGGCAAGACAGAAATTAGAAAAGGTAACAAGAGACTGGGAAGAAAATTACAGACGGTTTTATGAGATGGAGCCCGAAAATAATATCGAAGCGGAAGTTCATGACAGTGATTTGTCGGGACTGACGACAGGACAGCTTGAGAGCCGCTTTTTCGGACTCAGGGAAATTCTGGATAAAGAAACGGTAGATGTTGCTGACAAGGAGGCTCTGATGCAGCACTGCCGCGCGTCGATGGAAAAGTGCCGCAGGTCGGTTGAGTACAGGGGGGCTGATTTCAGCCAGGTTATGAGAAAGCTGTCTGAAGGCGAGGTTAAAGAGAGCGCTGCCGCCGAATTAATGGAAATTAAGAGCCTTCTCGTTAAAATTGAAAATGAGACCAGAGCACAGCGCGAGGAGCTTGATGCTCAGAATGCGCTTATGAACAGACTTGAGGGAAGCATCGCGCACGGCATACATCAGATTGAGGAGCGCTTCGGCGCATATACTCCCGTACAGTGTGAAAATCCCGAGTTATTTGAAAAACAGCACAGAGAGCTTGTGGGGAAGCTGCAGTCAAATATGAAGGATGTAAAGAAAAGGCAGGCAGAGCAGAGTAAAAAACTTAAAAATTTATATCTGTGCGAGAGAGATTTAGAGCGTATTGTGACGGAGGCGGGCATGGCTGTGCCAGATAAAAATGTTTTGCGGCAGGAGTCAGCCGGGGAGCTGAAAACAGATGCAGAACTTTCTTCTTATGAGGCTGTCTCTAAGGAATACGCTAAGTGTATGAAACTTATGGAACGCCGAAGAGAGGATTTCATTAAACAGAAACAGAAGCTTGCCGAACACCTTGTCAGGCTTGATGCTTCAGAACTTGCAGCTCAGATAAGCCAGTCAGCCGAGGCGCCTGGAAATATTGACGAGGCGAGGACATTGTCAGAGGCACTTCTTCGGACCAATGATTATATTATTCTTGAAAAGGACAGAATTTCAAAGGGAATAGAGGATATGGAGCAGATCAAGCGCAATTTTGAAAGCCGATGCGTACAGACCTGCTGTAATATTAAGACAGAGCTTGACAGACTTCCAAAACTCTCCACTATTACTATGGACGACGAGGTTATTTCAATGATTGGTCTGCAGATTCCATATGTAAAAGAAGAATTTTACGGCGACAGAATGTCTTCGTATATAGATGAGACGGTAACTATGGCGGAGAGCTTTGAGTCAGCCGAGGAGCGTCTTAAATATATAAGAAACAGACTTACATGGAAGCGTATGTTTTCTGTGATTGTAACGGATATGAATGCTGTCAGGGTACAGCTTTATAAGCGTGAGAGGATAAAGGACCAGAGCCGTTATCTGAGGTATGAGGAGGCGGTGGGCTCAACGGGACAGTCTCAGGGTATCTATATACAGTTCCTGATTGCGGTTATCAACTATATAGCAAGTATAAACGCGTCGGCTGATGAGACTGAGGTAATAGGAAAGACGATTTTCATAGACAATCCTTTTGGAGCCGCAAAGGATATTTATATCTGGGAGCCTATTTTCAAGCTTTTAAAGACCAATCATGTTCAGCTTATTGTTCCTGCCAGAGGCGCAACACCTGCTATTACGGGGCGTTTTGACGTCAATTATATTCTTGGTCAGAAGCTTGTTGATAACAGACAGCAGACGGTTGTCGTTGATTATTACAGCAAAACTGACACGTCTCAGCTTGAATATACGAGAATGGATTATGAGCAGGCAAGCTTTGATTTTTTTGAGTGACAATGGGCGGGCATTTTTCTGATAACAAGTTTACAAGCGACTGAGGCTGTGATAAACTTATGACATGTATGCAGGAAAGAAAAAGAGTGCATATATGCATAAAATACGACCAGAGAATGTCCGGAAAATTCAATTAAGCTGTTTAATCGGATTTGCAGACAATAATATATTAATTTGGTTTCGGCTGTAAAAATTTGATTTTTGTCGGATTGATTACATAAAAATATGATTAGTAAAGGTGGCGTCTGATTTTGGATAAATATGAAATGAATCTTAAAATTGAACAGATTAAGCAGCTTGCGGCTAAAAAAAATTATAAAGAGGCTGCTGCTATTGCAAAAGATATGAGCTGGCATAAGGTAAAGGATTGGTCCGCGCTCGCAACGGCGATCAATGTTCAGGAGGCGGTAGGCGATTATGAGGAGGCAAGAGATATGGCCATTCTTGCCTACAACCGCAATCTCGGCGGAAGAAAGCTCGTGTACAAGCTGACCGAGCTTATGATTAAGCTCAAACAGTTTGATGACGCGGACGGATTGTATGAAGAATACGAGAGAATGTCTCAGCATGATGTGAGCAGATACGTTCTCTATTATATTCTGAGAAAAGCCGAGGGCGCATCGGATAATGAGCTTGTCGAGATACTGGAGGATTACAAAAATCAGGAAATTGACGAGAAGTATATGTATGAGCTGGCTGAGCTGTATGCCAAGACCGGAAGAAGGGATGAGTGCGTAAAGGCTTGTGATGAGCTTGCTCTTTTATTCCAGGACGGTATCTATGTCGAGAAGGCAATGAAGCTTAAACAGGGGCTTGGAGCGCCGCTCACCACCATGCAGATTAAGATTATTGACAGCGCACTCAATAAGGAAGAAAGAGACGAAAAGACTAAGGAAATTCTGTTTGAGCAGCAGCAGGAGCTAGCGCGTATAAGACAGGATGATATAGAGGAGGCTCTGAGCGAGGACGCCGAAAAGCTTGAGGCGGCAGCTCTTGAGCCGGAAGCCGATTTTGAGGAGACCGAGAGCGGAATTTTGGAGACAGAAAAAGACACGGCTGAAGCTGTGACGCTTGAGGCGGTTGAGAAGGAAAAGGAGGAGCAGCCGGAGGCCAAGAAACAGAATGAAGAGCAGAATGAGTCTGTATTTAAGATGGCTCACAGGGCTGCTGAGAGTTCCGCGGCTAACAAGCCGGGGCAGATGCCGGAATCTCTCAAGGAGCTTATTGAGAACGCAAAGAAGAAGATTGAGAACAGTTATGACAGAATGAGCCGTGAAAACGAGGAAGAGCGGCTTAGAGAAGAGCGGGCAGAAGCGGAGCGTCACATAAAGGAAAGAGAGGACGCTATGGAAATAGATGCTGTAAGCGTGCCGAATTATAATAATATATATGATACGCAGAATATACAGGCACAGCTCGCTAAAAATCTCAGTGAAATGCTTGACGACGAGCAGGATTCACAGATATTCAGACCGCACCCTGTTCATTCGAAGACTGAGGAGAACGCCGGAGAGGAGACGCAGGATGATGAGCAGATAGAGGGCCAGTTAAGCCTTGCGGATTGGATAGAGTCTGTGCGCGAGCAGAAGTACGGAAACAGGGATACGAAGGAGTACTCAAAAGAAGAGCTTGAGCGCATGCTCGACGAAAAGGATGAAAAGAGCGCTGCTTACGAGAGAATTATGGAGGAGCAGAAGGCTATCGCACAGGCTTCGGGCACAGAGTTTAACGAAGAAGAGGCCAAGCTTAAAGCCAGAAGCCAGATGATGCTTCATGCGGCAAAGACAGACTTAGCGATACGCACGGGCAAAGCAGTCCTTAAGCTTGAGGAGGCTGTCAAGGAATTTAAGGAACAAAGTTCGGG
>CASFUI010000087.1 GCA_949297565.1 uncultured Eubacteriales bacterium | reverse complement strand
GGAGAAGATGAGTCCTGAGGAGTTGTTGTTGTAACATCTGCTGTAAATACGTTTCCTGTCACATCAAGCTTAATTGTGCAGTCAGGAAGGAAAGCGGTAGATACAACGCTCTCTTCAAGAGGAGTGGCAACGCCGTTCTTGTATTCCATAAGAGTAAAGGTACAAGATTTTGCTGCGTAGTCAGCTAAAGCAGGGTCAGAAATCTCAGGAACACGGGTAATTCTTAAACCGTAGCCTGTCATTGTCTTTGCGTCATATTTAAAGAAAATATCCATAAACTGCTTTGCGCTGCCGAAGCCCTGTGCGCCTGTTTTATGAGGCGAGAGGTTGATTGTCATTGACATATCCTTGCGCTCGGTATCGTCTACATAGACAAGTCTTGCGCCCTGTGTTGTAGTCTGAAGTCCATATGTGCCCTCGGCGCCTGAAGCACCTGCTGCAAAGGTGTATGGAAGCTCTCCGTCAACAGGAAGGTATGCTTTGTCTTCCCAGATTCCGCCGGCTCTGTACTCTACAGGCAGATAAAATCCGCCGTACCAGTTGCCGTCCTCAAGTGTTGTAGTCCATTCGTAATTATTTTCTGCTGTGTCATTTTCTGCCTCTATGTAAGCAAGATGCTCAAGGTCAATATCGTATACTCCCTTTACATCCTCTGCCACATCACTGTTGGTGATAAGTCCTGAAACAGGAGCAAAAGCTGAGGTTCCCTGAGTCGTATTTGAGCGCTTTGGAATTACCTCACAGAAAATATAATGGTTTACATCGTCAAGTCTCAATGTGTAAGCTGTATAAGGCTTGGCGTCATCTTTTACATATGTTGTCTGTGCAACTAAGACCTTATCCGAGCCGTCCTCTTTTGTGCCTCGGTACCAGTTAATCTGGCTCATATCGGTTCCGCCGCTCTCATCAGAAATCTCATAAGAAACAGTAAGTTTTCCGTCCTCAGGAGCCAAAAGCTGAGGCTCTGCCGTAAATGCAGGCGCATCGTAAATCATTGGTGTGACTGTGAAATGTAAAACCTTTGTCATGCCGTTTGCAGCGGTAGCTGTAAGGCAGCCGGTCTTATTTTCAAGTGTTGTGTTATTTCCCTTTACAATTACATTTCCGTTAGCAAGCGGCTCAATTGAGATTGTGTCATCTGTTGTGCCCCATGTCACGGTTTTATCCTCTCCGCCTAAAACAATAGGAGTAACTTCAAGAGAGTCTTCATTGTCGCCTTCGAGCTCAGGAACTACGTCCTTTGTGATGCCCTCATAGTCAAACTGGATATTCCATGTTCCGGTCGGCATTGTATCCTTCTGGTTAAGAGGATCCCACTCTTCATAGCCCGCGCCGTTTAAGAGATTATAAATATTGTACTCGCCGTTGTACTTGAATGCCTTGAGCTGTTCTTCATCAGGTGTAACTGAGAGTTCAGGATAATCAGGGCTGATAACAAGAGGCTCTCCGTTGAGAGTGTTGTTATATACAATCTGGCGAATGTCGTCTGAGAAGTTGCTCTGTTTCCACTCCATGCCTGTCATATCTCCGCCGAATTCGCAGTCGATAAATGCGAAAGGCTTTGTGTTTTTGCAGAGAGTGATTGTCTTATTGTCTGTGAGCTCTGTCGTAAATTTGCATCCCAAAAATGCCTGCATATAGAATGAGGCTCCACCGCAAGGGGTGTTGGAATAAAGGTTAAATGTACAATTCTGGAAAATTGTTATATAACCTGTTCCGAGTGAGTCATCTGTACACTCTAAGTGGCAGTCCTTAAGCAGAGAACGTTTAGGACGTTCGTCACGCGAAAACAAATTGAGACGTGAAATTATATTACAGTTCTCAAAGAACCATTCGTCCATGTCTTCAATTCCAGGCGCCTTTGTTACTGCCTGTGCCTGTGTGATAGACTCCTGACGCTTCGGGTGGTTCTTAGAAGGGTCTCTTTCATAGATAAGGTCTACGTTGCAGTAATTTCCTATTGTGAGGTCTTTTGCGTGGAAACCGTCACCAACACCTATTGTGTTGAAGTTTCCGTCTGCTCCGGCATTCTGACCTCTGTCAGAGGCGATAACTACATCGTCCGGATTTCCTGTCATTCCGACAAGTGTTATGTAAGGCTGTGGGATGATTAATCCGATTAAATCATCCTCTTTTCTGTCCTCTTCTTTTGTGTAATCGTCCGTCCAGTATACGTCCGGCTCAAGATAGATTACAGTAGGGTTGTCCTTTGTGCCCGGCTTTGCATTAGCGACAGCCTCCTGGAGAGTCTTAAAAGAATAAGACGTGGATTCTGTCAGACTTTGATTTACGTATAATGCATGGTCTGACAAAGTGACAGTCTCGCCGTTATACGTAATTGTTTCCGGTTCTGCCGCGGGTGTGGTCGTCAGAGACCAGAAGCCTGTGCTTGTAAAGATAAGCGCAGCAGCCAGAATAAATGCGCCAAGCCTTTTAATGTTTTTGTGGTGTCTAAACATTACTTTTTCCTCCTTATTTTTTTTTCGCGGAAAGCACAAAACAAGCAGAAATATTTTACTTTTAATTTGAACTGCCCGCCTCCGTGAGAAACCGGTAAAGAGAGTTTCTCATCATTGCTCTTTCATTATGGAAGAATTGTATTTAAAAAAATACAATAAAACCGTAAAATTTCACAGAAAATACATAAAATCGGCAAAATATAAATAAACGGACCTATGAGGGCACATATTTTGATAACTTGACAGAAAAAAGAAACAGGTATATTTTATTAAAAGATTTATAACTGATATATCAGAAAAATATCACGAGGTTTGTAATGGATTTTAAATCAGCTGCGTATGAAAAAATAAAACAGGAAATTGTGAGCGGAAATTTGGCGCCCGGTACGGTATTGAATGAAAGGGAGTATGCACAGAAGCTGGGCATAAGCCGCACACCGGTGCACGAGGCTGTCTGGCAGCTTGTGGGAGAGGGGCTGCTTGAGGTAATACCGAGAAGAGGAACATTGGTGTCCCATATTTCTATGGAGGACATTCGCCAGATGTACGAGTTCAGAAAAATGCTTGAGCCGCAGATAGTACAGCTTGCCGCTGCCAGAGCCGACAGGGAAAAATTGAAAAATTACAGAGCGTTTTTTGAGAAACTTATGAAAGAGGCAGAAAGCCGGGGCGCTGAGGAGGCGTGGAAGGATGACAGAGACGGGGAATTTCATGTATTTCTGGCCGAGACTATGGGAAATCATTATGCGGTCTGCCAGATGCGTCTCATGATGACCCAGACACTCAGGATAAGAAGCCTTTCAAACATCAGGACAAAAAAGCGCTACATCGAGTCATGTGAGGAGCACATAAACAT
>CASFUI010000086.1 GCA_949297565.1 uncultured Eubacteriales bacterium | reverse complement strand
GGAAGAAAAGGTCAGCGCGGTTTCTACGGGAGCCGGAAATCCGGGAAAATATATGAAAATGTGGAAAGACGCAGGAATTAAGGTTATGCCTGTTGTTGCGTCTGTGGCGCTTGCCAAGCTTATGGAGCGTGCAGGTGCTGATATGGTTATAGCAGAGGGAATGGAGTCAGGCGGTCATATAGGCGAGCAGACGACAATGACGCTCGTTCCGCAGGTAGTTGACGCAGTTGACATTCCTGTTGTCGCAGCCGGAGGAATTGCGGATGCCAGAGGCTTGTGCGCGGCGTTCATGCTCGGAGCTGAAGCCGTACAGATGGGAACAAGATTTGTTGTTGCAAAAGAGTCAACTGTTCATAAGCAGTATAAAGAGAGAGTGATTTCCGCAAGAGATATTGATTCTGTTGTCACAGGCAGAAGCACGGGACATCCGGTAAGGTCGCTGAGAAATGAAATGACAAGGCAGTATCTGGAAATGGAAAAGCAGAATGTTTCTTTTGAGGAGCTTGAACATCTCACGCTTGGCGCACTCAGAAGAGCCGTCGTCGACGGCGATGTAAAAATGGGTACGGTTATGGCAGGACAGATTGCCGGACTTATAAAAAAAGAACAGACCTGCGAAGAGATTATAACAGAAATTATGGATAAGGCAGAAGAGATTCTCAAGCTGAATACCAAGCAGCAGACTGCGGAAAATTAAATATTATTTTAATTGCCATACAGCAGAATTAAGGAGGCTTAAATGGGCAAAACAGTTGTTATGTTCCCGGGTCAGGGCGCACAGGTCAGGGGCATGGGCGAAGATTTTTACAATGAATCTGCAAAGAGCAGACAGTGCTTTGAAAAGGCACAGGAAATAACAGGTATTGATTTAAAACACCTGATATTCGATGAGAACGAAGAACTCAATAAGACTGAATACACACAGATAGCCTTGTATGTAACAGAAATGGCAATGCTTGCAGAGGCAGCAGAGAATAATTTTACATATGACTGTGCCATAGGGCTTTCCTTAGGAGAATACAGCGCGCTTACCGCATGCGGAGGAATAGAATATGAGGACGGCGTGAGGCTGGTGAGAAACCGCGGAATATATATGGAAAACGCAGTTCCGGCAGGAAACGGAACTATGGCTGCCGTGCTCGGACTTGCGGGAGACTTTGTTGAAAAGGTTATCTCGGAGTGCGGCGCAGAAAATGTCTGTGTGGCTAATTTTAATTGTCCGGGGCAGGTTGTTATATCCGGAGAAAAACAAAATGTTTTAAAGGCTATGGATAAGCTGAAGCAGGAGGGCGCGAGAAGAGTTATTGAACTCAACGTGAGCGGACCGTTCCATTCTCCTATGTTAAAGAAGGCAGGGGAGCAGCTTTACGACGATTTGGAAAATACAAAAATTAAAAATGTGAAATTGCCTTATTTCGCAAATTATACGTCAGAGGCAGTCGGCATTAATACCGGAGCTGATGAGATAAAGGAACTGCTCGCGAAACAGGTGTACAGCTCTGTAAAATTTGAGCAGTCGATAAGAAAGATTATCGCTGACAGATATGATACCTTTGTGGAAATCGGACCGGGAAAAACGCTTACGGGTTTTGTTAAAAAGACTGCGAAAGACATGGGAATAGACGATATTAAGCTGATAAATATTGAGAAGATAAGCGATATTGAAAAAATAGCTGATATTAAAAATCAGGAAGATTAAATTTTTAAATCGGATTGGAGGAGCTGTGGGAAAGTTTGATAATAAGGTGGCGCTTGTCACAGGGGCAGGAAGAGGAATAGGGGCCGCAATAGCAAAAGGCCTCGCAAAGGAAGGAGCTTTTGTTATTGTCAATTACAGCGGAAATGATGAAGCTGCAAATGAGACCGTAAAAGAAATTGAGAACGCGGGCGGCAGCGCGGCAACGTATAAGTGCGGCGTTCAGGACAGTGAAGCCGTAAAAAAAATGACAGAGTACATAATAGAAAAATATAAAAAAATAGATATTCTTGTTAATAATGCAGGAATAACACGCGACGGATTAATGCTGCGCATGTCTGATGAAGATTTTGACAGCGTAATTGCAGTTAATCTTAAGGGTACATTTAACTGTACCAAATCAGTATCGAGATATATGCTCAAACAGAGAAGCGGAAAGATAATAAATATATCGTCCGTGGTAGGAATTTGCGGTAATGCAGGACAGGTCAATTACAGTGCGTCAAAAGCGGGAATTATAGGACTTACGAAATCTGCCGCAAAGGAATTTGCCAGCAGGGGAATAACGGTTAACGCTGTGGCGCCAGGCTATGTTGACACTGATATGACAAAGGTTTTATCTGATGAGGTAAAAAATGAAATTATGAAAGCGATACCTGCCGGAAGAATGGGCAAGGCACAGGACATAAGCAATGCAGTACTGTTTCTGGCATCGGAAGAAGCTGAATATATAACCGGACAGGTAATTTCAGTTGACGGAGGTATGAATATATAATGAAAAGAGTTGTAGTAACAGGTCTTGGAGCGGTAACACCAATAGGACTTAATACTGAGGAATTTTGGAATTCCGTTAAAAACAATACTGTCGGTATTTCTGAGATAACAGGATTTGATACCACAGACTATAAAGTGCACCTTGCTGCTGAGGTAAAAAATTTTAACGCAGCCGATTATATGGATTTTAAAGCCGCGCGCAGAATGGAGAAATTCAGTCAGTTTGCGGTTGCGGCTGCATTTGAGGCTCTTAAGGATTCGGGGCTTGAACTTGAAAAAGAAGATCCATACAGCATAGGAGTGTCAGTTGGCTCAGGTATAGGCAGTCTTTCTGTAATGGAGGCAAATCATAAAAAGCTTCTTGAGAAGGGACCTTCAAGAATTAATCCTCTTCTGGTGCCGTTAATGATTACTAACATGGCGGCAGGAAATGTATCAATACAGCTCGGGCTTAAGGGCAAGAGCATTAATGTTGTAACTGCCTGTGCAACCGGAACTAATTCGATAGGAGAAGCATTCAGAAGCATACAGCACGGCGAAGCAGATGTAATGTTCGCAGGCGGAACAGAGAGTTCAATTACGCCTATTGGAATAGCCGGTTTTTCTGCTCTTACAGCACTTTCGGAGTCAACGGACCCATTGAGAGCGTCAATTCCGTTTGACAAAGACAGAAACGGTTTTGTAATGGGCGAGGGAGCCGGTGTTGTAGTGATTGAAGAACTTGAGCACGCATTAAAAAGAAACGCGAAAATATATGCAGAGGTTGCAGGCTACGGATGCTCTTCAGACGCTTATCACATCACATCTCCGCTTGAGGACGGAAGCGCTGCCGCTCACGCAATGCAGCTTGCTGTAAAAGAGGCAGGGTTAAAGCCTGATGAGGTTGGTTATATAAATGCTCACGGAACAGGCACACACCACAACGATTTATTTGAGACAAGAGCGATAAAGCTTGCATTTGGAGATGCGGCTTACAATATTCCGATAAGCTCAACAAAATCTATGATAGGTCATCTTTTGGGGGCAGCGGGAGCTGTTGAATTTATAACCTGCGTCAAGACAATAGAGGAGGGATACATTCACCCTAACGTAGGTCTTGACAAAACAGAAGATGAGATGGACTTAAACTATGTAAGAGGTACAGGGCTTAAGCAGGAGGTAAAAGCAGCCATTTCCAATTCACTTGGATTTGGCGGCCACAATGCAACCATAGCAGTTAAGAAATTTGTATAAATGCAGCGCAGAAATGAGGATAACAATGGAATTAGATAATGTGTTGAAATTAATTACAGCGGTTTCAAATTCATCGCTTACAAGCTTTACGCTTGACGACGGGACAATAAAGCTTTCGTTTGCTGCCGACAGAACAGAAACACAGCCTGTACCTGTCAGTGAAGTCAGAAAAACGGTTAAAGCGGAGAATGTCAATTCAGATGCAGAAATCGAAAAAGTTAAGACAGAGAGTACGGTTGACGGTCATACGGTTGTATCACCTCTGGTTGGAATATTTTACAGCGCTTCATCGCCTGAGGAAAAGCCTTTTGTTTCTGTGGGCGATACGGTTAAAAAGGGGCAGGTGCTCGGAATTGTTGAGGCAATGAAGCTTATGAATGAAATAGAAAGCGACTATGACGGCGTTGTAAAGGATATTTTAGTAAGCAATGAGCAAATGGTTGAGTACGGTCAGCCGATGTTTGTAATTGAGTAAAATTGTTCACGGGAATAAAGGAGGAGTTATATGTTATCAACTCAGCAGATAATGGAAATTATTCCGCACAGACATCCTTTTTTACTGGTTGATGTTATAGAGGAACTTGTACCTGGAGAGAGAGCTGTCGGATATAAATGTGTCACATACGATGAGCCTTATTTTGCTGGACATTTTCCTAAGGAGCCGGTAATGCCGGGAGTACTTCAGATAGAGGCATGTGCTCAGGTTGGAGCAGTTGCCATACTTTCACTGGAAAATAATAAGGGAAAGACGGCTTATTTCGGTGCTGTCAATAATGCAAGATTTAAGCGCAAGGTAGTTCCGGGTGATAAGCTTAAAATGGAATGTGAAATTATCAGACAGAAAGGTCCTGTTGGAATAGGCAGAGCGGTAGCGTACGTAGACGGAGAGGTCGCTCTCACTGCGGAACTCACATTTATGGTGCAGTAGAAGTTCAGCGTCTGATGCACAAGTTATGTTCAACTCAGCAAAAGGAGCACACCTGTGTTTCTGAATAAAGGAAGGGAACTTAGATGTTTAATAAAATTTTGATAGCGAACAGAGGCGAGATAGCCGTAAGAATAATAAGAGCCTGCCGTGAAATGGGAATAAGAACGGTTGCCGTATACTCTGAGGCTGACAGAGATTCGCTTCACACACAGCTTGCTGATGAGAGCGTGTGTATCGGAAAGGCTCAGGCAGCGGACAGTTATTTGAATATTGAAAGAATACTCAGCGCGACGGTAGCAGTGAAGGCTGACGCAATACATCCGGGTTTCGGTTTTCTTTCTGAAAACAGCAGATTTGCGGCGCTGTGCAAAGCTTGCAGCATCGCGTTTATCGGGCCTTCACGTGAGG
>CASFUI010000085.1 GCA_949297565.1 uncultured Eubacteriales bacterium | reverse complement strand
CCTTTCGAATAAATTTCTCCCTGCTTACCTGAACAAACGGCGCCAGGTGAGCAAGACTTATGCTCTGTCCTCCATACTGCGAGCTCGCAATCTGCGCAATCGCCTGTGTGGCTATATTGCAGGCTGTAGAAAAGCTGTGAGGCTTCTCAAGCATAGTTTCGCTGATTACCGTTCCGTTCTGCAGCATATCCTCAAGATTTACAAGGCAGCAGTTGTGCATATGCTGCGCAAAATAATCGGCATCGTGAAAATGAATAAGTCCCTGCTCATGCGCTTCCACAATATCCTGAGGAAGAAGAAGCCTCTTCGTTATATCCTTGCTGACCTCTCCAGCCATATAATCCCGCTGAACACTGTTCACTGTAGGGTTTTTATTGGAATTCTCCTGTTTAACCTCCTCGTTATTGCACTCAAGAAGGCTCAGAATCTGCTCATCTGTGGAGTTCGACTTTCTGACCAGCGCCCTCTTATAGCGGTAGGTAATATATTTTCTCGCCACCGCAAACGCCCGGAGATTCATAATCTGATTTTCCACCAAATCCTGAATTTCCTCCACGCTCAAAGACCTTTCCATTTCCTCACATATATTCTCTACATTTTTTCCTATAATTTCAATCTGCTCCTCAGAGAGCCTTTCACTGTGAACAACCTCGTTGTTTGCCTTTGAAACAGCAGCTATAATTTTTGCTATATCAAAATTTACCTCTGTTCCGCTTCTTTTTATAATCTTCATACGAACCCTCCGTAACAAAACAAAAAAATAACCTGCCCGCAGCTCTCCTACGGGCAAGGTTGATTATACAATATATTGGGTTTCAAGTCAACAATACTATCAATATATAGTCTCTATTCCGTTAATGCCTACGCTCATATAGCTAAGAACCGACGCAAATATTCTGGCGTAATCCACCTCATAATCAGCCCACTGAGACGCCTCTTTTAACTTATTAAATGTAACAAGCCCTTTTATTTCACCCGCTCCGCCTAAGTAACACTGAATTGTGGAGCTGATATGCTGTTCTTCCATTTTTCTGCAAAAAGACGGCGCTGTCTCAGACAGCTTATTAAGAAATCCTACATCAAGACATCTCTTTTCTTTACCCATAACGGAACGAAACTCATCAGTATAAATATACATGGCATCCTCCGCTTCAGGTATCTGCGTACCATAAGTATATACCTTTTTCATATCCTTCCCATAATATACGGTAATATTATCTACTCCAAAAGATTCTCTCATATGCTCCATAGCCTGAACAAGAGCCTTTTTTCCGTCAGATGCAGCAAGCTCCATAAACGATGCAACATTGCCAAGTTCCTTTATTTCCCTGGCATTGTTCATTGCGTTAAGCTCATGCTTATTGAGAGACGCCTCATATGATTCACGGTGCAGCTCATCCCTGAAAAATACATACCTGTCCCTGCCCTTTTCCTTTGCAATGTACAGACAGCAGTCCGCTTTTCTGAATAACTCCTCAAAATCACGGCCGTTGACAGGAAAAATTGATGCGCCTATTGAGCAAGTAATGGATAAATTTTCAAAATCCTCGGCAAACTCCCATTTTATCTGTGTGCGAATTGCCCTTAACATACCTCGGAGAATCTGGTCATCGTTCAGCCCCGTAAAGACAATCATAAATTCATCTCCGCCTATACGGCCTATCACACCGTCCTCGCCCACAATCTCCTTTAATCGGTTGCCGACTCTCGAAAGCACCTTATCACCGTAAAGATGCCCGAAAGTGTCATTTACAGACTTAAAATGGTCAACATCAAGAATTGCTATAACAACTCTGTTCTCCTTCTCCTCCAGAAGCCGTCTCTTGGCATACTCAGTAATCGTCTTCTTGTTATATACTCCTGTCAAAGAATCGTACTGAAGCTCATTCATAATCTCCATAGCCGAATTGACATGCCCTAAGCCTGCGTCTGCCACAACTCTTCCAATAACAGTCTTTTCATTTTCTATGCCGTTATAGACCGCTCCAATAAAGCAAAGCTGCTCCATAATTTCGCTCTGTGTGCGCACGGCGCAATTCATCTTGACTGAAAAGCTTTCCGTATACGTCTTCATATTCAGGACAAACGTGTCAAGCATTGCCTTTTCGTCATGACCTACATAGCCCTTTTCAAGCATCTTTCTTTTCCACTCGTCAACATCCATATTATAAACTTCTATCCTGTGGAATTTGTCATAATGAAACATGCAGAAAATATTTGTAGCCTTGTTGTAAGAAAACACAAATTCATCAGTCATGCTCATAAGGAGCCTTACCTTGGCAAGACTCTCCATAGAGCTCTCATAATTAGAAACCGCCTCCTCTATATCAATAAGCTCCACTCTGATATTTTTCTGCGCCTCAGCCATTGCCTTATCAGATTGAAACTTGACAAGATTATATCTCCACTCTCCGTTACTTCTTCTAAACCTGAATATTGATTCACCGCCGTTTTCGGCATGTTCTGCTGCAAATTTCTTAAATGCCTCCACATCGCCCGGATGCAGATAATCTGTAATCTTAAAACATCTAAGATTTTCACTCTCCAAATACGCCGAAAAATGCTTGTTTGCAACGTATATTGTAAAATTACTGTCAAACACGGCAATTCGTCTCTCAAACCTATGATTATTCACCTTTACATCAAGTTGAATATCATTGTTTGTACTCTGATTCTCAGCCATTTCTGTCCCCCTTTGTATATAGTTTTTGATTTGACGGTGCGCTGCCGTCCTCCCGCGCAAAATACAATATAAGTATAAGACTTTAGTCCTAATTTTGCAATATAAATCAGCACAAATTTGCCTGTCTGCATGTAAAATAAAAAATCTGTCGTTTTTCAGCACATTCCCTTATAAGCTCTTTGGCTTTCACTATATGTTCATCGTCAAAATTCACAAAAGGCTCATCAAGAACAAGAAAAGTCTCTTTATCCGAATATACACTGTCAGCCACAGCAAGTCTCTCGCACAGCCACAGCAAATCCTTCTGTCCGAAACTAAGATAATCAAGCTCCCAAAGTGACGCTCCCTGCTCATACTGAATTTCAAATCCGGAATTAAGCATAATCTTAGCAGCGAGCTCATCATCAAGCTTGCCCACATACTCCAAAAGCTTTGCAGAGATACCTTCAGCGCAGCCCGCAGCGCAGGATGCCTTTGCTTCCTTTAAAAAATGTATCGTTTTTTGAAGCATTTCTGATTTTTTCCTGCATCTCTCAAGCTCATCGGCAAGCGATGCGCGCTGTATTTTAAGCTCGGCTATTTCCTGTGCAAGCGTCTGCTTTTCTCTTTCAAGCTGCGCTGTTTTCTGACTGACCCTGTCAGCCGCTATTTTTCTGTCTGCCCGAATATCTGAAAGTTTTTGTTTAATTTGTTCAAGCTCACGCTTAAGTTTCTTTCGCCTTGCGCGCAAAAATATATCAGCAATAAGCAATGTTGTTCCCGTTGCCAAAGCCAAAACCGCAGCAGCCCCAGCCGCGCCTTGCGATATTCTTTCCGAAGCGCCTGCCGCAAAACCTGTACAGGCTGCTGCCGCTAAAAACGCAAACACCCATACCGCCCTTGCTGTACTTATATATCTCTGTACTCTCTTAATCTCACCTGAACGCTCTGAATGCATGTCTATTTCTTCTCTGCTCTCTGCTCCGTACTGTGATAAGCCTGAAACTTCACCGCTATTCTCCACGTAAAGCGCAGACATATTTTGTTCTATATCTCTGACAGCCATCTCTTTCTGTTCACACAAAGCCTCATTACGACTTATCTTATCCCGAAGTTCATAAATAAGTCCGCGCTGTCCAGTTCTCTCATACTGTCTGCGCTCATCTTCAAGACGACTGACAGCCTCTTCAAAGTTCTCACGCCCTGAGTTAAATTCATCGCCGACAATCATTTCCCCCGTATCATCAGCACGGTGTTCTCCAATAAACCCCAGCCCGGTGTAGAGACTGTCATTCATTTTAAACCGGATATTTCTTCCCGAAATCCATGCTGTTCCGGTAAAACCCTCCCTGTCGCTCCCAAAAAGCTCTTCCCCTATATTTACGGAATAATCATCTGTCTCGTTTCCCGTGCGCTCGTCTATGAGCTTAAATGTGTCCTCTTTCTCCCTGCTGCCAAAAGTTCTGATAAGGCGATAACTTTTGTCCCCCTTCTCAAAACATACATAACCGCCCATTGTTCCTCCCTGCCACGGCTTGTACTTTTTTCTCTCCGCCTCATCAAGTATCTTTCTTGTCCTTGTCTGCGGCATACCATAAAACATCGCTCTCAAAAACACCGCCAGCGTAGTTTTTCCCTTACCATTTTCCATACAGATCTGATTAAGTCCTTTTTCCGGAGTGTACTCATAAGCATGCAGCACCCCGAAATTTTCCACATATATTTTTGTAAGATACATTATCAGTATACTCCTCTTAAAGCGTTAAGACCTTTTTCCAAAATGAACTTTTTGACGTCCTCAGGCTCTTCGCTGTCCATAACAAGCTTTACAAACCTCTCGCCTATCGGTCCGACGGCTTTTGCCGTTTCAGCTCTTCGGCTCACTGAGGTTTTGTCATCAAGCCGGAACGCAAAAAATCTTTCTTTAAAATACTGTTCTATATATGTATAATCTATTGACTGACCCGGAGCCGTCTCCCCGGTAAGCTCAGCCTTAACAATATCACCCGAGGAAATCCCAGCGCTGCTGTCCTCAATCATCCTGCACAGCGACGGCGTTGTAGTATCAGCCTGCATCCGTACACTGACTATATGAGCCTGTCTCCTGCCGAACGGCACAAACTTAATCCGCACGTTTCCCGTCTGTTCCGCAGGAATCTGTTCATTCATCTCGGCAATCACAAAGCCTGTCTGTACGCACTCATCAAACCCTCTTGGCTCCAAACATCCGCTGTAACAGAAAATCCCTCTGTCATCAATTCTTTGGACTCCATATCTGTGAATATGCCCCGCCGCCATATAGTCTATATTCAATCCCGACGGCATATCTTTTTTTGAGAGTTCTCCGTGAAATACAACAATATTTATATCCGCTGCCGAAAGCCTCAAATATCTGCACATCGAAAGCTCGGAAATCCCGGTGATGCAGACTCTTCCATACCTGTACGCACATATTCCGCGCTCAAAAACCCTGAAATTGGGAAGCCCCTCCAGCTCGGAAAGCGGTTTATTTTCATCATGATTTCCGCGGATATAAAGAAAATCCATATCCGTGTTTGTTTGTATACAATCCGCCAAAACCTGAATGGTTTTTGGAGAGCGTATGTCAGAGTCAAATAAATCTCCCGCAATCAGAACGATTTTCACTCCCTCACGTCTGCCGTACTCAACCATATCCTTAAACGTGAGCAATATCTCATTATTTCGTATTGCTGCCTGTTCTCCCGTCAAATTTGTTCTGAGCGACGAATCGAGATGTATATCCGCACAATGTAATATCTTCACTTCTTACCTCATTTCTTAATCTTGTTATTTATTCCTGAAGCAATAAACTCTCTGTCACAATATCGTCTTTTTTATATTATTATAAATGTACCCGTTCTCTCTGTCCAGCTTCCCATTGTCAGCAAAATTCCCCTGTCTTATTAAATCACAAAATACTTTTATACCGAATGTCTGTATATTTGGACAAGGAGCATAAGACTTTAGTACCAATACATTATATTGTGTTTTCTTTTCTAATTAATCATGCTATAATACAACATATTGTTGATCAAATTTATAATCAACTCAAAGTTTAGGAGGTTTTTCAGATATGGAACGTGTAAAGATGAATAAGGTAGAGGTGTCTCACGGAAACACAATCAAAAAGTTTCCTGTTTACGAAATCTATCTTGACGGGGTTATTGTCACAAAGGTTTCAAATGAATCAGACGCACTGGAAATGGTTTCACGCTGGCAGGAAATTTACAAATAGCCGGCTGTTGTTTATTATTTTCTCATTAGCAGCCGTGAGAAATACATATTACAGGTTTCTCACATCAAAAAACCGCGCCGGAAACAAAGTATTCCGGCGCGGTTTTGATATTATCTTGTCTGTCATTATATCTGCATCCGGCTTTCTGCTTTAACGCGCAGCCAAGACTTCAGATTTCAATGACATCTATTCTATTTCTCCGAGCATTCTGTCAACATCCTTCTTATACCCTATTATCTTAACGTGGTCGCTCTCATTAAACGCATAATCCACAGGAGGCATTGCCATGACCTTTCCGCCACTCGGAATAACAGCTATAACATTTACGTTGTACACAGCTCTCACATTTATCTCCTTCATTGTCCTCCCCACCCATGAAGGCATGACCGGAATTTCATAAAGCGAGCAATCGTCCGATATTGATACATAATCAAACACATGGTGAGCACTGCATCTTTCCGCAAGATTATAAGCCACATCTCTTTCCGGATAAAGAACTTCATCCGCTCCGTTTTTGAGAAGAAATTTTGCCTGTATATCACGGCTTGCCATGCTTATGACATAGCGGGCTCCCATCTCCTTTACAAGACTTGTAACCTCAAGACTGTTCTGAAAATTCTGAGCAATACACACAATCACAAGGTCAAATCCGCCAAGTCCCAATGTCTTTAAAACATCAATATTTGTACAGTCACCTACGCGGGCTGTTGTGACAAGCGGAAACATATCACGTATATTGTCCTCTTCTTTATCAACTACCATTACCTTATTGCCAAGCTCCAAAAGCCTGTTCACAAGATGATGTCCAAATCTTCCCACGCCTATAACAAGTATTGATTTCACAATATTCCTCCAAATTTAAAATATTATAAGTCAAAGCATCTTTTTCCTGCGCAGTATCCACAACGTAACTATACATATCACAAGAATAATACCGCATACTATCCCAAAGCCATACGGATTAGACGAAAACGGTACCCCCCGCTCGTCAAGATTCATTCCGTATATTCCGGATATAATTGTCGGTATTGTAGTCACAAGTGTGATTGATGTGAGATACTTCATTACATTATTAAGCTTATTGTCCATAACAGAAGACAAAAGCTCTCTTGTACCGTCTATAATATCCCTGTAAATAGCCGTCATCTCTATCGCCTGCTGAAACTCAACCATGGCGTCCTCAAGAAGCTCCATATCTTCAGGGTACTGCTCTATTCTCTTATACCGCCTCAGCCGCTCAAGAACTATACTGTTTGAACGAAGAGAGGTTGCAAAGTATACGAGCGTTGACTCAAGCTCATGCAGCTCAATAATATCCCCGTCCTTTGTGTTCTTTCCGGCACGCTCCTCAATCTCAACCCTCTTTTTATCTATTCCTCTAAGATAAGCCTGATACATGGTAGCAGAGCGCAGAAGAATCTGATAAATAAACCTCATTTTCTTTTTTGTGCTGAAATCTTTCATCTTGTTGAGCGTAAAGAAATCCACAACGGGCGTATTTTCCCTGCACACCGTTATAATAGCATTCTGTTTTAAAATAATGCCAAGAGGTATAGTCGTATACATCTTTTTTTCATGGCGCACCTCAGGTGATGGTATATCGACAAGTATAAGCGTATATCCGTCCTCAAGACTTATACGCGAACTCTCCTCATCGTCCATAGCCGTCGCAAGGTCATCAATCTCAATATCGAACTGCTGCGCAACCATAGAAAGCTCCTTGCTTGTCGGGTCAACCATCTGTATCCACGCGCCGTCCTCAAAATGTGCCAGCTTATTTATAACTCTCTCGTCCGTTCTGTAAATATTCAGCATAGCAGCTTATTCTCCCGACTAATCAAATTTAAACATTCTGGTATCCTCAGCAATTTCTTTCGCAAGCGCCGCCATCTTATTTGTATCCTCAGAGCACTCTGATATAATATTTTGAAGCTCTGTCATAGAAGCAGAGGTCTCCTGTGCACTTGCGGCATTTTCCTCAGCTATGGCAGCAAGACTCTCAACAACCTCAGTGACATTGGTCTTTTCAGAATCGAGGCGTTCAATCTGTTTATCTATGCTTTCAAGAGCATTTACCACAATATTGATTTCATTATTCAGCTTCTCAAATACCTTCTCGGTATTTATAAGCATTTGATTCTGCTCTTCGATAACTTCCGTCAGCTCCGTCATAGTCATAACGCTTCGGTCAGAATTGGCAATTAAATCCTGTATAATGCGAACTATCTCCTCCGCGGAACTCTTTGACTGCTCAGACAGCGAACGTATCTCATCTGCCACAACCGCAAATCCTTTTCCCATCTCGCCAGCTCTTGCAGCCTCTATGCTTGCGTTGAGCGATAACAGATTTGTCTGACTCGCAATGTCAGTGATAACATCTGTCGCCGTCTTAATATTATTTGCTGACTCATTTGTGGCATTAGTCTGCTCAAACACCATCTTAACGGATTCCTTTGTCTTCTGGCTTATTCTTGAAAGCTCCGTAAGCGTATCATTAACAGTCTTGTTGTAATCCTTCATAGATGACGCACTGCTTCCGAGATTTCCGACATTCTGAGTAATCCATCAATCGCGTTACCTATATT
>CASFUI010000084.1 GCA_949297565.1 uncultured Eubacteriales bacterium | reverse complement strand
GGAATGAGGGCAACCGAAGCAACCAACTATAATAGTAGAAGAACAGTGAATGGGATTTTGGACACGGGTTCGACTCCCGTCTACTCCATACAGGAAAATGCTCAGAAACAGCGTGTTTCGGGCATTTTTTTATTTTTACTGGAAGAGAGCTGATAAAAACATTATACGTGAAAGTATTGATAACGCTCACGAGAATGGCATGTATAAAGAGGGAATATGGAAACTATCAAAATTTCTTTCAGAGCTCCGCTATTGCTCCATAGTGTAAAATATCAAATTTATCTGGTACAATTTCTTCAAGCAGTCTGGTATGTTCCTGTTCCCACTGCCTGATTTCTTCTTCCGTAAGCGAAATAAACATGATTTCTCCTTAATAATAGTTTTATATGCCGTACATTATTTTACATGATAGCAGTATTGCAACCAAGAATAGAAAAATTTACAGGCATATGATAAAATAATATCAGAATTGCAGGCGAAGGCAGATTTGCTTGAAAGGCCTGTTATTGGGAAAAAAGCTGTTATAAAGTCTATTTTGTGTATGGAGGTGAGACTGTGTATTGCGAATTAAAAACGGACAGATTATTTATGAGGCCGTTAGATATAAGCGATTTGGAGGCAGTTCATATATATTCTTCTGATGATGAAAATACAGAGTTCATGTATTGGCTGCCAAGATACACAAAAGAAGAGACGTTACAATTTTTATCAATGGTTAGTGATGAATGGAAAAAAGAAAACCCCGATTTTTATGAATTTGCAGTTATACTTTCAGGAAAACTTATAGGAGCTGTTTCCGTATACCTTAATAAGAAAAAAAATATAGGGGAACTTGGCTGGATTATAAACAAACGATATTGGAAAAAAGGTTATGCAACGGAAGCTGTTCTTGAACTTAAAGAATTTGCGATAAACAAACTGAAGGTTGTAAAATTAACTGCAAATTGTGATTACAGAAATGTTAATTCATATAGGTTAATGGAGAAAATAGGTCTCACATTAGAGAGTGACAGTGGGACAAGAACATATCCTAAGAGCGGTGAGACAGTGAATGAATTAACATATTCTATGGTGATAAATTAAATTTAAATTAGCTGAATTAATTCAAAAAAGTTTATCGTGTGAGGTGAATTTATGGCGGATAAAGGCACAGTTCAAAAAAAAGAAAAGACATATACAGTTGCAGGATATACATTTAATTCAAAGGAGGAAGCGCAGGAGGCTAAGGACGAGCTGAACGCAATCAAGTATGTTTCTGCAAAGACGGACGGGAAAGACCCGAAACAGGTATATTTATTGTATAATACCATTCTTGACAAGGAATTATTTAAAACGGAGGTGGGGCTGGACTATCTGAAAGAACTCCAGAAGTTTTTGTATATCCATGATGAGATACCAAACGATAAGATCAGACCTATTCCGATTAACAGCGAACTGAGAGAAGCTCTGGGTGAAAAGCGGGAGTTTACAAAGGTGAGGGGAGAAATGCGAAGGCTCAGGCGCGAAGCCGATAAGTATAAGGACAGGTCAGTTAAGCTCATAATTGTAAATGTTGTTCTTCTGCTTGTAATTTTGGCGATGGTTGTTATTTTGAAAACTTCCTCCACCCCGACTATTATAGACTATGAAAATAAGCTTCAGGACAAGTATGCGTCATGGCAGGAGCAGCTTCAGTCGCAGGAGGCTTCTTTGAGGGACAGAGAAAATGAACTCAGATGACAGATAAAGATTTTAAAGTATTCACATTTTAAACATATCTTTGAGTTATATTCACGTTATAAAAATATAGAACGGGAGACGAATTTGCATGGATAAAATAAAGGTTTTGGTAGTAGATGATGAGAGCAGAATGAGAAAGTTAGTTCATGATTTCCTGTCCAGAAGTAATTATGAGGTGGTTGAGGCTGCGGACGGGGAAGAGGCTATTGATATATTTTACAGCGATAAGTCAATCTCTCTTGTTATTCTTGATGTTATGATGCCTAAAATGGATGGCTGGGAAGTGTGCAGGCAGATTAGAAAGGATTCTAATGTGCCTATAATAATGCTTACAGCCAAGAGTGAAGAAAAGGATGAGCTTCAGGGGTTTGACTGCGGCGCGGATGAGTATATTTCAAAGCCGTTCAGTCCCAAAATTCTTACCGCAAGGGTTGACGCTCTGGTGAGAAGAGCATACCAGATTGACAGCTCGGAAGTATATGAAATCGGCGGAATTGAGATTGACAAGGCGGCGCATATAGTAAAAATTGACGGCAAGGAGATTGATTTGAGTTTTAAGGAGTTTGAGCTTCTGACATATTTTGTTGAAAATCGCGGAATCGCTCTGTCAAGAGAAAAAATCTTAAATAATGTATGGAATTACGATTACTTCGGAGATGCCAGAACTATTGATACACACGTAAAGAAGCTCCGCAAAAAGATGGGGGATAAAGGCGACTGCATACGCACGATTTGGGGAATGGGCTACAAGTTTGAAGTATAATTGGAGACTGGCGTATGGGAAGACATTCTATTAAATTTAAAATAACTCTGCTGCTTACGGTTATTATTTCAAGCCTGCTTGTGCTTCTTATAATCTTAAATACAACTATGTCTGAGAAATTTTATCTTTCAGGGCGAAGAAAACAGATGCTTGAGGGATATTCATACATTAATGAGACAATTGTATCATATACCAGCGGAACTATTTCCAAAGACAAGATGGAAGATAAAATAGAACAGTTCACATCCGGAGCAGCCATAGCTGTTATTGTCGTAAACAGTGACTGGACAACGCTGTATACTAATAATAACGGCGAAGCCGAGATGATTAACCGCCTCAGGATGAGTATTTTTAATCGTGATATTTTTGGCGTTTCAGTAGACACAGACGGCAGCGTCCAGCAGGAAGAGACTTCCGGCGAAGATGAGACTCAGGAGAGCCAGAGCAATGCAGAGGAGTCCGGTGATGAACAAAGCAGCGATGAATATAAAAAGACACCTAAAAAAGAATTTGGACATGTTGATATTTCTATTGACATGGAACAGAGCGGAATTGAGGAGAAACGTGAGATTATAATTGAGACCGAAAAATATACGCTTCAAAAAGTGTATGATGAGCGCCTGTCAGATGATTACTATGAACTGTGGGGAACGCTTGACAACGGATGTTCTATCATGATGCGTGTGGCAATACAGGGAATTAAAGATAATGTCAGTATTTTTAATCAGTTTGTTACATATATAGGTTTGGCAATTCTGGGAATAGGTATTGTGGCGGCTTATATTTTTTCGGGATATATTTCAAAGCCGATTAAGCAGCTTTCTAATCTTGCAGAGAGAATGGCGGATATGGATTTTGACGCCAAATATAACGGGAACGATAAGGGTGAGATTGGCGTTCTCGGAAAAAGTATGAATAATATGTCTGAAAAGCTGCAGCAGAATATTTCACAGTTAAAGACGGCAAATCTTGAATTGCAGAAGGATATTGACAAAAAAATAAAGCTTGAGGAGATGCGCTCGGATTTTCTTTCAAATGTTTCTCATGAATTAAAGACGCCTATCGCGCTTATTCAGGGATACGCCGAGGGACTCAAAGAGGGCATCACAGACGACCCTGAGAGTATGAATTTTTACTGTGATGTAATAATTGATGAAGCCAATAAAATGAATAATATGGTTAAAAAGCTTCTCACATTAAACCAGATTGAGTTCGGCGACGAAGAGACTATTATGGAAAGATTTGATTTAGTTGAACTGTTAAGCTCTGTCGTATCAGCAAATGCTCTTCGTGCTTCGCAGCAGAATATAACAATCAATTTTGAGCCTCCTGAAAAAAATATGTATGTATGGGCTGATGAATATAAGGTTGAGGAGATGGTGACAAATTATATAAGCAACGCAATCAACCATTGTGAGTTTGAGAAAAAGATAATTGTACG
>CASFUI010000083.1 GCA_949297565.1 uncultured Eubacteriales bacterium | reverse complement strand
GCTTAAAAGTACTGAGAGAAAGCAGTGCGAGCTGACCTGCCGTGTTGACAACAGGTGTATATACGGTGAGCCGTGCTGGATATATATGCAGATATACAAGATTGAGAAAGAAGAAAACGGTGGCATAGAGGTATTGCAGGGAACGGTCAACCGCCTGTAATAACAGCTTTCTAATGGCGCGGGCTGAACTGTTACGTTTTTGTTTCCGTCAAAGTAAAAAATGCTTGATTTTTAAACCGGAATTGTGTATGGTAGATACATATTATGACAGACGCATGTTTGTCTGAATTGAAAGGTTGGTGAAAAGATGTATAGAGTTACCTGTGAACAGTAAATTTAGTATGCATATTAGGAAGGTGCGTGAAGGACCGGAAGTCCGGTATTTCCGATATGCTGTTTGCACAGGGAATTCTATATCTTTTCAATGACGGAAAGTGATGCTTATGCGGACTTGACCGCAGCATGACGGCAGTAAAGATGTAAGGTGACTTGCATCTTTTTTTTATTCCATAGGAAATTTCTGTAAGATTTTTTCTGTGCATGGCATGAGGAAAATGTTTTACGCTGTACCTTCAAACCGGAGGTAGTGTATGTTACAGGTTAAGAAACTTACGATTATTCATAGGGGAGACAACAGAGAACTGCTGAGGGATTTTTCGGCAGTTTTGGGAGACAAAGACCGCGCGGCGCTTATCGGAGAGGAGGGCAACGGGAAATCTACGCTGCTGAAGCTTTTATACAATGAAGCTCTCGTGGAGGATTATGTTGAATATACGGGAGAAATCATACGAAACAAAGAACGGATAGGATATTTGGCTCAGGAGCTGTCGGCAGAGCAAAAAGAGCTGAGTGTATATGAGTTCTGCTCGCAGAGTTCGGCATTTTTTGACCGTACTCCTAAGGAATTGGGTGAGATTGCTTCAAAGCTGGGGCTTAATGCGGATTTTTTTTACCGCGAGTGTCATGTAGGTCAGCTTTCCGGCGGTGAGAAGGTCAAGCTGCAGCTTGCGCGTATACTTATGGAACGCCCGACAATGCTTTTTCTGGATGAGCCGTCAAATGACATGGATATTGAGGCGCTTCAGTGGCTTGAGGAATTTATACTTACTGCGGATGTGCCGGTGCTCTATATTTCTCATGATGAACTACTTCTGGAGAGAACGGCTAATAAAATTATTCATATAGAGCAGCTTAAACGCAAGACAGAGAGCCGCTGGTCGGTTGCGGCAATGGGTTATAAAGATTATGTTGAAAAACGGCGGAGCAGTTTTGCGCGTCAGGAGCAGGCTGCCAGAAAAGAGCGCAGCGAGTACGCAAAGCAGCAGGAGAGGCTGAGGCGTATAGAGCAGAAGGTGGAATTTCAGCAAAATACAATCAGCAGGCAGAATCCACATGGTGGAAGGCTGTTGAAGAAGAAAATGCATGCGGTGAAATCTATGGAACATCGATTTGGCAGGGAGTATGCGCAGATGACAGAGTTTCCGGAGACGGAGGAGGCAATCTATATCCGGTTTGGAGAAAAATTCGCAATGCCAAAGGGGAAGAGGGTACTTGATTTTGAAACGAAAGAGTTGACAGTATCGGGCAATTTTCTTTCTAAAGGAATTCATCTTACTGTGACCGGACCTGAGCGCGTCTGTATTATCGGAAGAAACGGAGCGGGAAAAACGACGCTGCTTCGTGAAATAGCTGGCAAACTCAGTGGACGCAGTGATATAAGAATGTTTTATATGCCTCAGAATTATGAGGAGGCTATGGAGTTTGAGAAGACTCCGGTTGAGTTTCTGTGTGAAAGCGGTGATAAAGAGGAGGAGGGAAGAATAAGGACATATCTTGGAAGCATGAAATATACGGCTGACGAAATGGAACACGCTATTGCCGAGCTTTCAGGCGGACAGAAAGCGAAGCTTCTGCTTCTCAAAATCAGCATATCAGGCTGTAATGTGCTTATTTTAGACGAGCCGACAAGAAATTTTTCACCGCTTTCCGGTCCGGTCATAAGGGAAATGCTTAAAAATTATTCTGGGACAATTATCAGTGTCTCACATGACAGGAAATATATAGATGAGGTCGCAACTGTTGTATATGAGCTGACGTCAGACGGTATGCGCAGGATTGAGAGTTACGAGCAAAGTTAGCTGCGAAGCAGCGAGAAAACACCGTAGGTGCGGCTTTGCGAATTGGCGCGGGCTGAACTGTTATAATGCAAGGTCCGATATAAGGAAATATGGGTTGAGTTCTTTAAGTTAGTGTCATATAATAAAAAGAATAGGCTGCAAAGAAAATTATGCAGCAGAAAGGTATGGAGACGACAGTGGTTTATAATAATATACTGGAAGCAATGGGGAATACACCCCTTATACGCCTGAGCCGTATGGTTGAGGGTGACAGTGCTCAGATACTGGTAAAGTTTGAAGGCTTAAATGTCGGTGGCTCTATCAAAACGAGAACTGCATATAACATGATTATAGAAGCCGAAAAGAAGGGACTGATAGACAAGGACAGTGTGATTGTGGAGCCTACAAGCGGTAATCAGGGTATTGGTCTTGCTCTGGTAGGAGCGGTACGAGGGTATAAAACCAAGATAATTATGCCTGATTCTGTAAGCGAGGAGCGCAGAAAGCTGGTGAAACATTACGGAGCTGAGGTGATTTTAATTCACGATGACGGAAATATCGGAGCCTGTATTGAGGAGTGCCTGAACACGGCTCTTCGCATGGCGGCAAATGACCCGAAGGTGTTTGTACCGCAGCAGTTCGAGAATCCGGCAAATCCGGCCGTTCACAGAAGCCGCACAGCGGTTGAGATTTTGGAGCAGGCAGATTGTCCTATTGACGGTTTTTGCTCAGGCATAGGAACAGGCGGGACAATTACAGGTATTGGCGAAGTGCTGAAGGAGAAAAATCCAGACATTGAAATCTGGGCAGTAGAGCCGGAGCATGCGGCAATACTTTCAGGAGGCTCAATAGGAACTCATGTGCAGATGGGAATTGGCGACGGTGTTATACCTGCTGTATTAAACAGAGGTATCTATGACGATATCTGTATCATTACGGACGAGGAGGCAATAAACACCTCTAAAGAGCTTGCGTCTAAGGAGGGAATTATGTGCGGTATCTCCTCCGGGACGAATGTTGCGGCTGCGCTGAAGCTCGCAAGAAAGCTTGGAAAAGGAAAAACTGTGGTTACAGTGCTTCCTGACACAGCGGAGAGGTATTTTTCAACGCCTCTGTTTGATGATTAAGATTTCTGTTAATGTGGTTAAGCATGTTAATAAAAGGAGATGTAAAAAATTCTTCTAAAAGAAAGCCCTTGTCACGTCATTCGTGACAAGGGCTTTTAACTTAAGGCTGTTTTTTTACAGCCTATTTTTAACGTAATCTTTTATTGCCTGGAAGCTTTCTTTGCTGATTACATGCTCAATCTTGCATGCGTCCTCTGTGGCTGTTTCAGCCGGAACACCGAGGCTTATAAGCCATTTTGAGAGAAATTCGTGTCTTTCATAAATCATCTCGGCAATCTCGCGTCCTGACGCAGTCAGGTTAATAAAGCCTGCATCGGAAACAGTGATGTGTTTTTTTTCACGAAGATTTTTCATGGCAACACTGACGCTTGATTTCTTGAAGCCAAGTTCATTACTTATGTCTACAGAACGAACAACCGGAAGCCGCTTACTTAACATCAATATAGTTTCCAGATAATTTTCTGCTGATTCATTCGTATTCATGACAATTCAACTCCACTTCATAAAAATATATGTATTCAAAATTTTAGTTTAGTAGTAGTTTAACATGAAATTGAGCTAAAAACAAATATTTTAATATAATTTATGTTAATTCATAAGTAACAGTTCAGCCAGCGCCATTCGCAAAGCTGCGCCAGAGGCGCTTTCTCGCTGCTTCGCAGCTAACTTTGCTCATAATCGGGCGCTCATCTCATAGGCTGTTAAAATCAGAATATTCTGCGGGCAAAATTATAAAGCCCGGATGACCACACATTTGCATCGTGGGCGCCCTCCATTTCATAAAAGATATGGTCAATTCCGTGTTCTGTCATATAGCTGTCATAAAATTCAGCAGCAAAGAGGCAGAAAGGGTCGTCATATCCAACGACAAGCAGGTTTAGATAAGGCTGACCGATTGAGGCGTCAACGGAAAGGTCATCGAGCAGCGACGGCAGCGAAATGCCGGTTGATGACGGTGAAGGGATAACACCCTGAACAGGTGAAAAAGCGCCTATATATCCGAATAATTCAGGGTGAGAGTAACCTACATAAAGAGCCTCTCTTCCTCCAAGCGAAAATCCGGCTATTGCGGTATAATCACGTCCGGTTTTTGTTGAAAAATTTTCATTAATGTATGGCATTAAGTCATTTACAATATCTTCTAAACAGTTATCGTACTGTTCAGTAAGCTCCGAGAATGAATAGCCGTCCTCGGCTTCACCGGAAACGCTTGTAAAAACAGTGGGGCATACGATTATCATATCGCTGCGCCCGTAATCCTCGACAGCGTTTTGAACTGTATATTTGCACCCGAAGGCTTCCCATGCCATGTAATTTCCGCCCATTCCGTGCAGAAGATAAAGGACAGGGTAAGATTTTGAGCTGTCATAATTATAAGGAAGAATTACATTTGCGTTGCGGTATCTGCCGACAGTCGAAGAGTAATAGCTTACCACCTGTGATTCGCCGTAATTTTTATCATCACGCATTTGACTGAAATCATCAGGCGTGGTGTATTGTGTATCTGATTTGTCATATGAGAGCCGGCTGCCTGAGCTGTCGCTGGAATTATCAGAATAGTTCTCCTGATTTGCAGCTGTGTTATCTGATATTTGAGCGGATTGTGTCAGTCTCTGCGTGTCTGCGTAATCTGATGTTTTCGACTGACAGCCCTGAAGGCTGAATACGAGAAAACCAGAGGCAAGCAGAGAAGATATAAGTTTTGAATATTTCTTTATCATAAAATTTAAACCTCCGATTTATTTTATAATCAATACCATATTACATATATTTATTTTAAGTTTAATTAAACAGAATGTCTAATTCCTGTTTTGTATCGGTTTGTATGCCTGTATGACATAAGAAAGTAAAAAAAATCCAAAAAAGTTCTTGACAGCTAATAAATGTTAGAGTACACTAACTTTGCTGGAGATTAAAATTTTTTGTCAGTAATCTAAAGAAAGAAGGAATACAATGATGCCATTGACAATGGTTAAGCAGGGAGAAACAAATGTTATTAAAAGAGTCGGAGGAAGGGATGATACGCGTAGATTTCTTGAGAATCTTGGCTTTGTGGCAGGAAGTATTGTTACGGTAATATCTGAGACTGGCGGTAACATAATTGTCAATGTCAAAGATTCCCGTGTTGCAATCGGTAAGGATATGGCAAACAAGATTATGGTTTAGACCTTGTTCCGGCAGAGGAGAAAATAATAGAAAGAAGGAGAAAAACGATGACACTTAAAGATGTTGCCTGCGGTCAGACGGTAAAGGTTATAAAGCTTACCGGAGAAGGGCCGGTTAAGAGACGCATTATGGATATGGGCATCACAAAG
>CASFUI010000082.1 GCA_949297565.1 uncultured Eubacteriales bacterium | reverse complement strand
GCTACAGAGGAATCCGTCACAGAAAAGGTCTTCCTTGCAGAGGTCAGAAAACAAAGACTAATGCCAGAACTTGCAAGGGTCCAAAGAAGACAGTTGCAAATAAGAAGAAGTAATAAGGTAGACTTTTAAGTAGGAGGTTAGTTGAGAAATGGCTCAAAAGGTTACAAAAAAAGTGACAAAGAAGCGTGTTAGAAAAAACGTAGAAAGAGGACAGGCACATATCCAGTCATCTTTTAACAATACAATCGTTACATTGACAGATGCAGAAGGCAATGCTTTATCATGGGCAAGTGCCGGCGGTCTTGGTTTCAGAGGTTCTAAGAAATCAACTCCTTATGCAGCGCAGATGGCAGCTGAGACTGCTACAAAGGCTGCTTTAGTTCACGGATTAAAGTCTGTTGACGTTATGGTAAAGGGCCCGGGCTCAGGCAGAGAGGCAGCTATTCGTGCACTTTCAGCTTGCGGTCTTGAGGTTACAAGCATCAAGGATGTTACACCGGTTCCGCATAACGGATGCCGTCCACCAAAGCGTAGAAGAGTTTAATTAGGAGGTAGAGTTAAAATGGCAGTTAATAGAACACCTGTGCTCAAGAGATGTAGGTCTCTTGATTTAGACCCTGTATATTTGGGTATAGATAAGAAGTCAAGAAGAAAGGCAAAGAATGCCGGAAGAAAGATAAGCGAGTATGGTATGCAGCTGCGCGAGAAGCAGAAGGCTAAGTTTATCTACGGCGTACTTGAGAAGCCTTTCAGAAATTACTATAAAAAGGCTGAGAAGCAGAAGGGCATGACTGGTGAAAACCTTATGGTTATGCTTGAGCTCAGACTTGACAATGTTATTTTCAGAATGGGATTTGCAAGAACAAGAAGAGAAGCAAGACAGATTGTTGACCACAAGCATGTATTGGTAAACGGTAAGTGCATCAATATTCCATCATATCTCGTTAAGGCAGGAGACGTTATAGAAATCAGAGAGAAGTCTAAGTCATCAGCAAGATATAAGGAAGTTCTTGAGGCTACTAACGGAAGACTTGTTCCGGAATGGCTTGAGGCTGACAGCGAGGCTCTTAAGGGTACAGTAAAGTCTATACCTACAAGAGAAGTTATAGACGTCCCAGTCAACGAGATGCTTATCGTCGAGTTGTATTCTAAGTAATAAGAGTAGACTCAAATTAACCCATAAAAGGAGGGGCTATACATGGTTGATGCAGATTTTAATTTCAAAATGCCAAAGATTGAGATGACCGAACAGTCAGATGACGGCAAATATGGGAGATTTGTAGTAGAACCGCTTGAAAGAGGTTATGGTTTGACATTGGGAAACTCTCTCAGAAGAATCATGCTTTCCTCATTGGTAGGCACTGCTGTGAGCAGTGTTAAGATTGAGGGCGTACTCCATGAGTTCAGTTCTATTCCTGGTGTCAAGGAAGACGTAACAGAGATTATACTTAATATCAAGCAGCTTGCTATTAAGAACAACAGCAACTCAATAGAGCCTATTACTGCACATATTGATTTTGCCGGAGAAGGTGTTGTAAAAGCATCAGATATCAAGGTTGACCCTGATATTGAAATCGTGAACCCGGACCTTGTTATTGCACATTTAAACGGAGGCGCAGACTGTAAGCTTGTAATGGAGCTTACAATTACAAACGGCAGAGGCTATGTAAGTTCTGAGAAGAACAAGCGTGAAGATATGCCGGCAGGCGTTATCGCTGTTGATTCTATTTACACACCGGTTGAACGTGTGAACATGGCAGTTGAGAATACTCGTGTAGGTCAGGATACAGATTTTGATAAGCTTACTCTTGATATATTCACTAACGGAACTATCGCGCCTGATGAGGCATTAAGCCTTGCGGCTAAGGTTTTGAGTGAACATCTTAAGGTATTTATCAATCTTTCCGAGAACGCTGCAAACGCTGAAGTTATGGTGGTTGCACAGGAGGACGAGTCAAGCAAGGTACTTTCAATGAGCATTGAAGACCTTGAGTTATCAGTGCGTTCATTTAATTGTCTTAAGAGAGCCGGCATCAACACAGTTGAGCAGCTTTGCAACAAGACACCGGACGACATGATGAAAGTTCGTAATCTTGGTAAGAAGTCGCTCGACGAGGTGCTTCTTAAGCTTAAGGAATTAAATTTAAGTCTCAGTCCGAATGAGGACTGATTTTAATGACAGAGTTTTGTTGATTTTCCTGTCAAAAGGAGGTCGTGCGCAGGTTACGCACGTTAGGATTTGTAGATTAAAACACGCATACAGTAAGTCCATAAGCGCATGTATGCGCGTTACAAATGGAGGTAAATAATGGCAAAGTATAGAAAGCTTGGAAGAAATTCAAGCCAGAGAAAGGCATTGCTCAGAGGTCAGGTTACGGCTCTTATTGAGAACGGCAAAATTATTACAACTGAGGCAAGAGCAAAGGAAGTAAAGAAGCAGGCTGAGAAGCTTATCACTCTTGCAGTCAGGGAAAAGGATAACTTTGAGACTGTAAAGGTATCTGCAAAGGTTCCTAAGAAGGATGCCAACGGAAAGAGAGTTAAGGAAGTTGTAGACGGCAAGAAGGTTACTGTATATGATACAGTTGAGAAGGAAATCAAGAAGGATTTACCTTCAAGACTTCATGCGAGAAAGCAGATGGATAAGATACTTTACAAGGTAACTGAGGTTCCTGTTGAAGCTGCCGGAAGAAAGAGAAACACAAAGGTTGTAGACCTTACAAACAAGCTGTTCGATGAAATCGCTCCTAAGTATGCTGACCGTCAGGGCGGCTACACAAGAATTGTTAAAATCGGTCTTAGAAAAGGCGATGCAGCAATGGAAGTGCTTCTTGAGTTAGTATAATGAACTTAAAAGCCCTTTAATTACAGAAAAATATTTTTCTGTGATAAAATACATCGGGCTTAAATTGCGTGGATATTGTATTACTCAATATCCACGCTTTTTGTTAAACAGGAAATTTTTTGGCAAGACAGACAAATTTATTGCGCTGTATGGCGTTTGGAGGATGATTATGGGAATTGTCAGGACCGAAAATCTTACATTTGAATATATCCGCAGAGATGAG
>CASFUI010000081.1 GCA_949297565.1 uncultured Eubacteriales bacterium | reverse complement strand
CCTTGCAAGCGTATTTTGATAATCGTTTCGAAGCTGCTTTGTAGGTCCTATTCTTACAATCGTAGGCACACATGCCGCATTGCCGATGCTGGCAGTCTCAACTCCAAGCACTCCTGTTATATCTCCTCCATAGATAACCCCATGCTTGCCTGCCACAATAACCTTTCCGTTTGCGACAACGCTGCAGTTCAAAATAGAATTGGCACAGATGTCGCCGCCGCAGACAACAGACAGATTTTCAAGAAAGCTTGCCTGTACGCTGCCTACTGCCTCAATCCTTGCAACTCCTTTTCCGTTCGCTCCGTTTTTAAGGATAATATCCTTGCCCGACCTGATAACCGCGCCCTCTACAAAACCGCCTACAGAGACATTTCCCTTTGCCCTGACGGTCACGCCGCTTATCACGTTTCCACGTATATCAACATCTCCGTTAAAATCTATATTTCCTATATTCAAATCGACATCCCCGTCAATCTGAAGCACATTGATTATATTCAAGTCGGTATTCCGGTACTCAACCTTCCCGTCTATCGCCGCATAGTATGTATTTCCGTCCTCAGATACTTTAAAGCCCCGTCCTCTGAGCTTGGTAATCGGTCTGCCCGGTTTCGGCATGAGAAGTTTACCGCACACGTCATATCCGAAAAAACCCTTAGTCGGCGGTATATACTCAGCAAGCTTATCTCCCTCCGCAACCAGCTCATAAAGCTTAAGATTATAGTAATCAACTGAGCCGTCATCCTTGATGACCGGCTTGCTGCTGGTCTGATTGCTGAAATACAGAACATATTTTCCATCCGCTCCGTGTTCAACGGGCTTTCCCTCTGCAACCAGCTCCATAGTGTCATACTTTTTTTCAGACAGCACATTGTGAATAGCGCTTTCATTAATTCCCATTTTCACACCTGCCTCATCAAGCGCGCGCCTGACCTCGTCATATCTGTAACCATTACCTTTTTCCGGAGTTCTGAGACAGATATATGCTGACATCTTATCCTGAGTAACTGACACCGATATTTTTTTATCAAATTCATCCTGATTATTTACTGTCGTATCACCCATATCTGCCACCACCTTTAACGACAATTCAATCTTATTTCTCTCATCTGTTCAGGTGTTAAACTGCTGTCCAGATACGCAGAAACATCAATTCCCTGTTCAAGTCCGAGGCGAATCTGCTCCATCTGCCTGCAGCTGTACGCTGTGTCCGCATAAACGCTGACATCCAGCCCCTCAGAAAGCCCCAGGAGTATCTCCCGGCTCTGCATCTCGTCAGGCTCCGGCAGCTGAGCACTTTTGCCCTCGCGCCAGTCCTTAATCTCAAGAGCCTCAACAAACGGGTCTCCATACTCCTCGACATCCTTTCCCTCTTCCATTGCCAGACGTATCTGTTCCATTTGGGTGGAAGAAAATCCTGTCATTGCATATCTGCTCACATCAAGACCGCTCTCAAGTCCCAGCCTTATCTGCTTCATCTGTTCCCCGTTAAACTCATGCAGCAGATATTCATTAACATCAACACAGCTCATAAGCCCAAGTCTTATCTCATTTAGCTGATACTCGTCATAACCCTCATCGACATAAAAGCTCAAATCTATATCAGACTGCGCGGCGAGCCTCAACTGTTTGAGAACGCTTCCGCTGCACCCGCTGTCGGCATACTTCATAAGACTGTCGCTGTAGTTTCCCGCCAGTCTCAGTTCGCGCATAACAGCAAAATCAAAAGACGGGTTGCAGATTACCGAAAAATCTCTGCCGTCCCTCATAGCCTGCTTAATCTCCTCCATCTGGACATAATCGTACTCCGGCTTTGCAAAAACGGATACATCAAGTCCCTCCGAAAGTCCCAGTCGTATCGACTTCATCTGAGCGGCATCAAATTCAGGAGATGCATACCTGTATATATCAAGTCCCGCATCTGCCCCCTTCTTTATCTCAATACACTGAAAGCGGTCGAATCCCAGCTCTCCAAGACGCTCCATATAATTATCGGCACTTACGCACATGCCGATACGTTCCTTTAACCCTTTATCCATACAGCTGCCCATCCCTTTCACCGTACTTCCTGTTCCTTTAATTATACATTAACCTTGCCAATATTGCACTAAATTTTTTCTTTCCAGAACGCCGCAAGATAGCTGCCTACGTTCTCTTTCCTGACAGTATTTATATTTTTCCACTCGCGCGGATATAGCCTCCTGTACTCTTCTCTTAAGAATCTGTCATCCAGGAGTTCTATAACACCTCTGTCTTCATTAGTTCTTATAACTCTCCCAGCCGCCTGAAGCACCTTGTTCATTCCCGGAAAGACGTATGCATACGCGTAGCCGTCCTTTCCGCAGCCGTCAAAATACCACTTCAGAATATCTCTCTCCCGACAAATCATGGGAAGTCCTGTGCCCACCACGATAACACCTATCAGTCTGTCCTCCCTCAAATCAATCCCCTCCGAGAACACGCCTCCGGTCACGCACATACCGATCAGCGAGCCGACGCACTCTCCCTCATCAAAAAGCTTAAGAAACCAT
>CASFUI010000080.1 GCA_949297565.1 uncultured Eubacteriales bacterium | reverse complement strand
TCCCGAAGGAGCTCGAGGGAACTGTATTTTATGAGCCGACCGACAACGGCTACGAGAAAAAAATAAATGAACATCTGAAGAAAATCAAGGCGGAGGCTGAGTCTTAATGAGAGATTATCTTAGGCGGTTGGCAGGCGGAAATTTCATATATGAAAACCCAAAGCTGCATTTCAGTCAGGAATTAATTGAGATGAGTGTCACTGAGGGCAGTGTTTCAGAGTGCTCGTTTGAAATTCTGGCAACTGATGCGGTAAAGGGGATTGTGTGGTCCTCCAACGAGCGGGTGCGTTTGGAAAATAATATGTTTTCCGGGACGGACTGTAAAATAAGCTATACTGTTGACGCCGCAGGTCTTTCGTGCGGAGCTTCGCTTTGCGGGACTTTTGATGTAGTGAGCAGCTGCGGCGAGGCACAGCTTTCATATGAGATAAAGATAGTCCATAAATATGCCGCTACAAGCCGCGGCGAAGCGTCTAATCTCTTTCATTTCACAGGGCTTGCGCAGGAGGCGCCTGAGGAGGCTCTTGCGCTTTTTGAATCAGAGGAGTTTTCCGGTATTTTTGTGAGGGAGGAGCCTGCTCTTTTAAATATATATAAGCTGCTCAAAAAAGACGGATGCCGTCAGGAGGCAATGGAGGAATTTTTAATTGCCGCTAGAAAAAAAGAGGCAGTTACAGTTAAAGCGGCGGACGAAAAGAGAAGCTACATCGGGTGCAGCCAAAACCGTCAGGATATAATTGAGCTTGAAAAGAGCGGATGGGGATATATTGAGCTTGAGGTGTCGGCTGACTGCGATTTTATACGGCTGGAGAATACTCATATCACATATGACGATTTTGTGGGAAACAGGTACGGGCTTTCATATATAATAGATGCAGACAGGCTTCATGCGGGAAAGAATGCAGGCCGTATAATAATTGCTTCATATAACAGGAAAATTGCTGCAGAGATTGAAGCATATAAAGATACAGTCGAGGACAGCGCAGGGGAAGCGTCAAAAAAGGCGGACGGCGACAGGCAGGAAAGAAAACTTCTGTGCGGTTTTACACAAAATTATCTCGCTTACAGATTCAAAAAAATTGATACCGGAGATTGGCTGGAGAGGTCAAACAGTATTCTCGACAGACTGCGCACGCTTGATTTTGAAAACAGAGTATATAAGCTTATGCAGGCATACGTTTATATCGCGCAGAAGCGCCAGCAGGAGGGTGAGGCTCTGCTCTCCGAAATACAGATTGATAAGGGCGAGGGCGAGCTGTACTGTTATTATCTCTATGTAAAGTCAATGGCGGTTAAAAATGCTTCATATACGGCAAAGGCTGCGTCTGTTATAAAAGATTATTTTAGTAACGGATATGATGACTGGCGCATACTCTGGATAAGATTTTATGTTGATTCTGCTTTCGGGCATAATCAGAGCATCAAGCTTTTGCGAATAAAGGAGGCGTTTCACAAGGGCTGTACAAGCCCCGTAATGTATATGGAAGCTCTTTCGGTCATGAACAGTCAGCCTGTGCTTGTCAGAGTGCTCGACAGATTTGAGCTTCAGGTTATAGGCTTCGGATGCCGCCAAGATGCGGTTGAGGAAAAACTGGCTCTGCATGTGGCAGAGCTTGCTCTTTCGGATAAAAATGTAAGCGCTGCAAAACTTTCGCTGCTTAAAAAGCTGTATAAAATATTTGACAGGGACGAAATATTAGAGCCGCTTATATCTTATATGATTAGAGGAGGGCAGGCAGGCAGAGAGGATTTTGAGCTTTATGAAAAGGGAGTTCTCAGAGGAATAAAAATAACAAGGCTTTACGAATATTATTTGAAGAGTATCGACAAGAACAGATACGCGCGGCTTCCAAAAATTGTGCTTATGTATTTTGCGTATGACAGCTCACTGGACTGCGAAAACAAATCATATCTCTATGCGAATATTCTTGAAAATGAATCGGCTTCCCGGGAGCTTATGAATATTTATATTCCTCAGATAGAAAGGTTTGCGTATGAGCAGCTCAGACAGAAAAGAGTAAATGACCATTTGCTGGTAATTTATAAAAAATTCTGGAGCGAGCGCTACGTGGACGATGAGACGGCTGCATTTATGCTCTCGCTTATGTATACATACAGAGTGAAGTGTTATGAAAAAGGCACGGAGTATGTATGGGTGAAGCATAAGGAATTTGAGCGGGCGGACAGATATGAGCTTGTTGACAGCAAGGCTTTTGTTCCTCTTTACACGGAAAATGCGAGCCTTTTGTTTGAGACGGCTTCGGGACGTTTTCATAAGGACAGCCTGAGATATGAGGTTGAGAAGGTATTTGATGATGATACGCTTAAAAATATGCTGCTCGAATATAAATACAGTGAAGAGCGGGACATAAAGCTTGCGGAAATTTTCAGGTTTGAGAGAGATAACAGCGACGCGGGAGTTTACGAGGGAGTATGCCTTTTGCTGTCAGACGGCGGGCTTGATGAAGAGTACAGGAAAAGACTTAATACATGGCTGATACATTTTTACGGAAATTTTTATCAGGGCGATGACTTTGACAGGGAGCTTGAGCGTGTTGACAGCAGCAGTCTGAATTCAGAAGACGCGGCGGCATGGATTTATGCGTGTATAAAAAATGAGGCATATGATGAGGCATTTTCTCTTGTGAGTAAGTACGGATATGAAAATGTATCTCCGACTGCGCTGTTTACGCTTGCGAGGAATATGCTCGCCAGACTTGGCGGGGGTGCTGACAGAACGCTCACGGCGCTGTGTTTTTATGTGTTTGAAAATAAAAAATATAACGAGGATGTGCTAAAATTTCTGGCAGACAATTATAACGGAACAAATGAGCAGATGTACCGGCTCTGGAAGGCATGCAGAAATTTTAAAACCGAGACAAAGGATTTGGAAGAGCGCCTTTTGGCACAGATGATTTTTACGGCCCAGCATAACGGAAGAATGACGGAAATTTTCGGCGCTTATCTTAACAGCGGAGGAAACCGCATGATTATAACCGCCTATGTTGCTTATCAGTCGTATCTTTACTTTGTCAAACAAAGAAAAGCAAATGATATTGTGTTTAAGGTTATAGAGGAGCTTTTGGAGGAGGACAGGGAGCTTCCTGACGTGTGTGCCCTGTCATATCTGAAATATAATTCTTCGCACCCTGACAAGCTTACAGGGAGCAGGAAAGAGCTTGCAAAAAAGCTTATATACAGGCTGTGCAGCCGGGATATATGCTTTGAGTTTTACAAAAAGTACGCGGGATTAATACCGCTTCCTTATAATATTACAGACCGCACATTTGTGTCATATATAGGAAATCCTGAGGCAAAGGTAGAAATACATTATTGGATTTCAGGTGATGAAACTGAGATTACTGAGGTCGTGACAAACTGCGGCGGAGTTTTTGTCAAGGGCTTTACGCTGTTTTATTCGGACAGCATAAAGTACTATTTTACCGAGGAAACAGGCGGGAGCGTCAAACAATCAGAGCTTTTTCATCTGCAGAAAAATAATATAAACGAGGACGGCACAGAGGGGCGATTTGACTATATTAATGATATGCTTGCAAGCAGAGAGCTTCATGATATGGTGACAATGAAGAAATTAATGCACGGCTACTGTGTTCAGGATTACGTTGCACAGCAGATTTTCAAGCCTATGAAATCTGTTTAGGAAATGGGGAAAATTATGAGTGAGAACAGCGGATTGATTGTCGGAATTGATATTCAGGAAAATACTACACAGCTATCTGTTTTAGATGAAAAGGATAATGTTCCTAAACAGGTGAATATTTTTGACGGAAAACCGGCTGTTTCCAATCCGATACCGCTAACACATTGGAGGCTTAGCGGTGACGGCGGAAATGAAGACAGCGAACGGCTTTGTGAGATAAGCAGCTTTATTTCGTCGGCTGTTGATACGGTTAAAAAGGCGGCTGGAAGGATGAACTGCGAAAAAATATGCATTACTGTTGCTGACTATGAGAAGGAAGTGCTTGATTTTCTGGCTGCCGTAATGGACAGACTTGAGTTCAGGCGTAGTCAGTGGTGTGTTATAAGCCATGAGGAGAGTTTTGCCTATTATGCATACAATCAGAAAAGAGAGCTGTATCACCCGGCAGTTTTGCTTTTGGATTATTCGGGAGAAAGGATTGACTCTTATCTGATGGCTTCCGGCAGCAGAAAAAACCTTGAGATTATAATGGAAAACAGATATTTTCTTGAAAATGATAATATAAAGGCTTGCGCCGGGAAGGAGCTTGCGCTTGAGGATATTGAGGAAGATATTATAGGCTGGCTCAATGAGATTTTTTCTGAGCATATAGTATCAGCGGTTTATCTTACGGGAAATGGCTTTGATGTAAATAAATTTCCAGACAGATTAACAAAATTTTTGTGCGGAAAGAGAAAGGTGTTTGCGGGGCAGAATTTATATGTTAAGGGAGCAGTTTTTTGCGCTGCTGAGGAAGTGAGAGCGGGACGTTTTGCTAACACAGTTCTTGCGTGCAGTAACAGGATTACAACGGGAATTGAGGTTGACATATCGGAGCGCGGCAAGGACAGGCGCTTAAGAGTTGTAAAACCGGGAATAAACTGGTACGGCGCGGCAAGAAAAATGGATTTTATTATTGAGGACATAAGGCAGATTAATCTCTATATGAAGCCTTGTGATGACAGCGGCGATTATACGGAGCAGATAGATATAAGCACAATACCGTACCGCAAGGGCAAAATGACAAGAATTGAGTTTGAGGTTTCTTTTTTATCTGACGCAGAGTGTATAGTCACAGTGAGAGATAAGGGATTTGGTGATTTTGTCAGGAGCTCGGGTAAGGTTATTGAAAAGACGCTTACTCTTCGCTGAGAGGAAAACATATGGGAAAAATGATTTTGTGCAGGACAAAGGAAGCAAAAAAACCTCTTGTTGTCAGAGAAATGGGAATACGTATTTATACGCTTGAGGAATTGTGTTATCTTATATACAATAATGTATATGTAATCAGTGATGATTTTTTTGACAGTACTCTCATTGAG